>JAOMSY010000018.1 GCA_028355575.1 Francisellaceae bacterium
TACCAAACAAGACAGATGATCAATATTTTATCTATAAGTGGTACTCATACTATAACTTGAGTACCGTATTACTACTAACCCAATATTTACTTCTCCTGGCAATGGTACTAGATACTATAATTTGAGTTCCACTTTGGCTTCTAGTAACAAAATTTGGGCCTATATATGAACTGATTACTATAATATGAGTACTTAATATGGGAGATGGTCCGTATTTCATCTAATGGTGGTATTAAGTACTATAATTTGAGTTCCATTTTAATTACCAACACCTCAATCCTGCCTAAATTAGGACTAAGTACTATAATATGAGTTCTAATACTATAACTTGAGTACCTAATTTCGTGGAAAAATAATTTATTTTATGTGGAAATACCTAAAATTAAGTAAAATCAACTATTTATTTACTATAACATGAGTTCTATTGCTATAATATGAGTTCCAAAATGGGTATTATAATATGAGTTCTTTTAGTATATCTTATTGATATATATATCTTTAATTATGAATAAGTTAAACTCTTAGCGCATTGCAACCGTAATTAAATTTCATAGTTTGTATTATCTAAACTAATTGTATAAATTGAATATAGAACAAATATAAATGTAATAAAAAATGAGTAGTAAATAGAAGCAAGTGCCCCATTTTTACTTTGGCGAGTTTTATAGGGCAACTTACCAGCAAAATTAATTATACTGTATTCTTGCTCCTTTTTCAATTAGGCACGTTATTCGTGACAGTTGAGTCTACTCTAAAATTAGGGGAGTCATATGCCTACAATATTTCATGAAGGGTTTAAATTACTTCGTCAAGAAGTAGGGAACCCGAATTATGCCCAAATCGCCGATTTTCTTTTCTTTAGGTATAATGTCAGTGATTATACCGATAAAGAAGGTACTTTTTACCTCCTTCCAAATGTTGAACATTTATCTACTGAACTTGGTTTTGGTAAAACACTTGTAAAGAATGCTCTAAAGCATCTTGAAGAAATTAGTTTTATAAGAAAATCTAAATTGAAGTGCTATGATGGTGCTGTTAGAACTAAAATCCATATTACCGAGGACTTTAAATCACTTATGGAGACTATATCAATGCTTAAGGTGTCTAAGGTGGATTTAATAGAAGAGTATGATGAAACTGATGTTCCAGATAACTCTTTTGAAATAGATTCTGACTGGCCGCAAAAAGGCAACTCTGATAAGACGGAAAAAGTTAACTCTATTATAAAAGAAAATAAAATTAAAAAGAAAATAAATAATAACATGTTAAAAGAGCCTGTTATTTTAGATTTTACTTTTATTGATGTTCCTGAATTAGCTAGCAAATACGGAGTTGATGCAACAATGCTTTACCTAAATATGACTTCGTTAGAAGAGCTAAGTGTATTTAGCGATCTTGATTCGCTTATAGATGCAGCTGTTCAGATTTGTTCATATATTGACGGTTCTACACAAGCTGTTCAAACAGACCTACATTTCTCTATGCTTTACGAACACGTTGAGCTTGATAGGGGAGGGGAGCTTACCACTAAACAGCATTTGTATCTTTCAAGCCTCTTGAACTATGTTGGGAGGTTTTCTAACTTCGATAAGTGTGAAGTGTACTCTTGGGTTGAGTTCCAATTAACAAATCCTGACCATCATTACCAAGGTAAAGACTTTAGGCATACGTGTAACATTATCAAGAAGTCTTTATTGTCTGGCAATGTTAAATCATACTGCAAGCCCAAAGGCTTTAAACTAGCTGCATAATAAATTTTTTTAAATTGGAGGTTATGGCTTGAAAAATATATTAATCACAGGTGCGAGCAGAGGTATAGGCGCTGAGCTAGCTAAACATTGGTGTAAAGGTAATAACATATTCCTTCATTACAATAGCTCAAAAAATAAGGCTAAACAGGTTAAATCGTTCATAGAGGAAAACGGTGGAAAAGCTAATTTAATTCAAGCCGATTTAACAAGTAACTCTGGTTGTGAAAGGCTTGTTAATGAGCTGACAAAATTAACAGATAAGATAGATATACTGGTAAATAACGCAGGCATATATCAAAAAGTATCTAAGTCGTTAGATGATATTAGCTGGGACCACTGTCAGGCTATGTTAAGTGTAAATACGATATCTCCAATTATTTTAACAAAATTACTCTATGACTTTTTAATAAAGTCTGATAATCCAAGTGTTATATTTATATCATCTTTAGCAGCATTAGCTAGGGTAGAGGGTTGCTTGCCTTATGTTATATCAAAAGATGCAATAGAATCTGCCACACAAGTATATGCTAAATTATTAGCTCCAAAGATTAGGGTTAATGCAATTGCACCAGGTGTTATTAAGACAGGCATACACCAGCAAGCTTGTCCTGATAATCCAATTAAAAGTGAGGCTGATTTCTTAGCTAAAGTTATTAATGAACGATCAGCACTAAAGAAACTAACAACATATAATGAATTTAATCAAGTTGCTGATTTATTGGCAACTAACAAAGCTATGACAGGTGTTATTATTGATCTTAACTCAGGTTCTTCTTATAGAAGATAGATAGTTATATTACGAACACTTATTTTTAATATATATATGGTAATGAAATGGAAAATGATTACATAATAGAAGCAAACTCAAAAGGGGCTACACGTTTATCTATACTTGTCTAGTTTCCCGATGTTGTTTTATCCAAAAGCAGCAGTTTATCTAAAAACCTATCAGGGTTAATTTTGAATATTTCAGGTTTTATATTAAACCAATATGTAACGGCATCCAATGGTGTTTTTAATTTTAATTCTTCCCGCCAATACCTTAAGTTAAATAGCTAATATCTCAAATCAAATAGCCAATATCTCACACCAACACTAGACCCCTATTGAAATTTTTAAGATCGTCTTAAATACGCAATACTATCGACTAAATAACTTTTAAAATTCATGAAACTAAATTTTAAGATTTACTATGAGAATATTACTTATCGTGTTGCCATCAATTATCTATAGCTATTCATATTCAGACAATAGTTATAAGGCTGGTTTTATGTTAGCTCAAAATTTCGCAGTTAAGTTTGATGCTAATTTACAAAAATCTCAGATACATCAAGATACAGCACAAAAACTTGAACAATTATCTATCAATCAATCCAAACAGCTCCAAGATCTACAAGAAAGTGATATTTCTGCTGTCACAAATAAATCCCCTAGTTGGCAAGACTTTTTCTTAGAGAGAAATGGAAAGGAAAAGACTGATGCTTACTTTACAGATCCAAATTTGCAGCAAACAGATTTTTGGAATTCAGAATTCAAAACCTACACAAATGCTGTCAACGCTGCAATTCAAAGTGATTATCACGATAAATATAATGACATTATGTCTAGCTATGAAGCTCAAGTAGCAGCATTAAAAGAGTCTAGCCCTAAAGTTGATACTGAGCAATTTTTTGCTGATATTTCCGCAAAAGCATTTTCACAAGCTGAAGCTGCGGATAACTGGAAGACACAAACTAGACAAGGATTAGAAAATATATCTAACCCAGATTATTATATCAATAAGCCAGCATTCCCTGATTTTAATCATGGTGGAAATTATTCAGCTAACCCAATGCCTAATGAATTCAGAGATGAGGTTACTTCTGAAATAGAGTCTTCTAAAAAGGATATTAACTCAAAGTCTGATGCTATTGCTAAAAGTACTGGCCTAGATCCTCAAACACAAACCGAAAACGATTTAGCTTTTAGAAGAGCTATCTTTAACAGAACTTAAACCTATGAACTTTTCATTTCAACAAATATTAGATGTATTTTTTTTAGATTGTTTAGCTGCTAAAAGAATTATCGCAGCCATAAGGGTTTCCAGATGTATCTATTCCTCCACTAGCTCCTACTATCGCAAGACCGCTCGCTGGATTAACATCTGTCGTATACGATTCATGTGTGGGGCTACTGTAGCTTTGAAAATCGTGATCATGATGGAAGCTACTCACAAAAACATCAGAACTTTCTATTCTTTCATACCTAGCAATTTCTTCCATTTTTACAATATGGTTAGTTACACCATTGGTCTCATAGAACTCATTTTTTGTAATATTATTTATATCGCAATAATTTTCAATTCTTTTTTTATTGTTCCTTATCGCTTTAATTCTTCCCCATCTTGCCCATTTCTTGCCCTCATGGATCATGTCATTAAGCATTTATACACCTTCTTTGTTTATTCATTTAATTTATTTGAACATCGTATTTATAACTTAATTATACGCCAATACTCAAAATCTAAACAATTGCCGTTACAATTTGGAGCAATCTATGCTTGATACCATTTACCGTAAAGAATTTGCATACCACCTAAGTAAGCGTAATCCTGAATTATTTCCTAATCCAGTTGTCGCAGACAAGTCTATTTTAGCTTTAATTGAATTAGTCTCTATTTTTCTATTAAACGGTTCGACTGTCAATTTTACTGGCTTTGGTTCTTTTTCTCTTACACCCATTAAATCGCGGTACCGGTTTTTACCGCCTAACAACCAAAAATATTTAGTCCCTTCAAAAAATAAGGTGACTTTTAAAATTGGCGATACCTTTAATAAAAAAATTAACCCTGATACACCCCAAAGTAAAACGATTGATTTCAAAGAACAGGAGTGCGTTTAATGTCTCTATCAATTACGCCTGTTTACCAAAATAACATAGATCATAATGTTAGAGATATCGTTACAAAATCATCCTGGGATTTTCTAAGAAAAAAAACATACCGCGAAGCCTCATATCGTTACCAAATATGTGATGGTGTTGGTAAGAATCACCCAGTTGAATGTCACGAAATATGGGAGTTTGGCGATTTTCAAAAGATTCAATCTTTAAATGGGTTGATTGCACTATGCCCATCTTGTCATGAAGTTAAACATATTGGTCTTTCAAGACTGAAAGGTAACCTTTTTCATTGTCTTCAATATTTATCAAAGGTTAATAATATAACGTTACGACAAGCTTACGATTACGCAATATATTCCTCTGGTTTATGCAAAGAACGCAACAATCATCAATGGCATATCGAGCTTAGTTACCTTATTCAATTCGATATCGAATATACCCCTAAATTCATCAACTATTACAAAACTTAAATCTAATAAAGGAGCAATAAAATTATGAATGAAAAAAACATTAAAGAAATATTAGCCAATCTAAAAGATATATCTCATGACTCGCCACCATTCACACCTGAGCAAATATATAGCTCTGAGATCATGGATATACTTCTCAGTAATTTTTTTACTGGGTTGCTTGTTTTGTCGATCATAATGTTAGCGATTGGTGTTATATATTTTGGCTTGCTTGAGTTAAATTACCAAATCACAAAACATGAAAAACCTATATCATATAAACATCATGTTAGATGGGATAATAAGCTCTATATTTTTATAGAAACATTATGTGTAACCATCTTTAAAACCTCTTTCTCGGCTTTCAAATACAGCCTTGATTTCACACTTAAATCGGGGCTTATTACTGCAATATTGCTCGCCTTAATTTCATTACCTGTTTCATCTATTGTCTCAGAAGATGAAGCGGTACTACTTGCAACATCAGCCTTCCCATTTTTCATTGTTTCGGTATCACTATTTAGATTTATTAATCTTAGTTACAAAACACCCAAATACCCCGAAAAATCAGATCTAGAGATACAAAATACTTATCTCAAAAGAAGAATTATTGAGCTTGAAACTGCTCACTTATCAAAAAACATTATTACGCAGTAAGGAGCTTACATATGTTAAATAACATTACCCGAGGCGGCCAGATATTCCGAAGTACCTTACGCATGTTTCTGCAAGTTAATAAGTGGGTACTTTCATACTATATACTTTTCGTATTACCCTCATGGTTGTTTTTGACGTGCTTTCTGACATCTAAGGTTGAAAGCTCAGGTTGGTGGACCTATACCAAGGCTGCATTCTGGAATAACATTGGCAAGCCTGAAAGAATGATTGATATAACAACTCAGTATGGCACTTCAACAGCCTCTATCCCTGATATTATGAATAGCCAGTATTATGTTTATTACCACCAAGCTTTTAATAATTCATTGTTTTGGGGTGCGATTGGCTCTGTTGCGCTTTGGAGTGTACTTTTCTTTGGTATTTTCTCTATTTTGGGTAGAAAAGGTAAAAATATTCAATCTGAAGAGGTGCTCCGCGGTTCAACGCTAGATACTTATAAGAACGTCAATAAATTACTTATTTCCGAGTCTCGCGCATCAAGACTTAAAATTGGTAATCTTCATCTAGTATTAGGTAAAGAAACACACCATATCGGCTTTCATGGTACTACAGGCACAGGTAAATCAACCGCCTATATTCAGCTTATGAAACAAATCAGAAACCGTGATCAACGCATGATTATTTTTGATGATGGCGGTGATTTTGCCTCTAAATTTTATGATCCAGATCGAGGAGATATCATTCTAAATCCTTTTGATTCTCGTTGTGCTAATTGGCACATGTGGTCTGAATGTGGTTCTGATGCTGATTATGATAATCTCGCAGCTGCTTTTATTCCTGAAGAGTCTGATAAAGATCAATTTTGGATGCGCTCAACGAGAACGCTTGTTGCTGATATAGCCCGAAAATATGGTGATCAAGATAACCCAACTTATAAAAATTTCTTATATTCTTGTTTGAATATGTCGCTTGAACGCTTACAAGAAAGCCTTAAAAACACACCAGCTGAACAGTTGGTTGATAAATCCATCGCTAAAACAGCTATGACCATACGTGCGGTAATTACTAACCATGTCAAATCATTACGCTATTTGCCTGATTACCAAGATCAACCCAGATTCTCAATTCGTGATTGGGTATTAAATGAAGAGAAAAATAAAGGGGCCTGCATTTTCATTACATGTAAGGATAAAGATCTTGAATCAACAAGATCATTAATCTCACTTTGGATTGGATTGGTCTCAACACACATTAAATCTCTACCAAAAAGCAAAACGCGTCGTATATGGGTGATGCTAGATGAGATCACTAAACTATATAAGTTATCGTCACTACCTGATACCTTGGCGACTGGAAGAAACTATGGTTTATGTTGTGTGATTGGTTTTCAGAATAAAGCTCAAATGCGGATGATTTATGGGCGCGATACCGCTGATGCCATTATTGATTTATTATCAACACAAATATTTTATCGTTCTACCACCTCAACCATTGCAGAAGAAGTATCAAAAGAACTTGGTGAAGCAGAAGTTATCGAAAAACTCACCAACTTTTCATACGGTGCTGAGACAGTTAGAGATGGTCAAACCCTTAATTCAAGTAAAAATAATAACCGCCGCATTGTCACACCAACACAAATTCAAAATCTTGATGACCTTGAAGCCTATGTTAAGCTCCCGGCTAAAGTACCTAGAGCTCAAATCAAACTCAAGTTTCAGAAAAAATCAATCATCTCTGAGTCATTCATTGAGCGTGATTTATCACTAGATAGCGAATTAGAAAATAAGCTAAAACTCACAGAACAAGAACACAGCGCTGCGCCTGTTTCCAGCATTGTAACCGATATCCTTTTGAATGCTGCAAAAAAACCAGCTACGCAAAATGAAATTTCAGCCTCTTCTAGCGTCCAATCAAATGGCAACAATTCCTCACCTAAGCCACAGTCAAATAACAATAACAACTCTAGTTGTGAAATTGAAAAAGAGCTACCACCAGTGAATCAAGTCGCCAAGGCTCCAGATAAATCTAAAGTCTCTTATGAAGAGAAACAAAAAGATAAAAAGAAGAAAGAGCATGAACGCAATGTTGCTCAACACCAACGAGAAGATATGACAGCTTCCAATAAGGATGAAGATCAAGAAATAGATTTCTAATCAGCTTATACTTTTTCTTCCTTCTAAAGTTTGTGATCCAAAATATTTAGACTCTAATGGCAATTTCGATGTTAGGATTTACGTTAAATATGTATCTAACTAATTGAAATATTATGCTTAAGATGTTGTTAAAAACTATCTTGGTGAACCAAATAAAAGCAGATCAACCAATAAAGTGTTTGCATATGGTAAAGACTGAGCTTCACTAAAAGTTACCGTATCTGGTGAGCATTGTGGTAAGTGGATAGACTGGGCTGATTCTAGTAAAAGAGGTTATTTAATTACTCTTATTATGAGCGAGACGGGTGCAACATATACTGAGGCTGTTCAAGAGGGTGCAAAAATGGTTTCTATGCCAGCAGCATTTTCAATTAAAAAGGTAGATGATGACCCTATTGAACATGAAAATAAAAAATCTAAACCTTTTGATGACGCAGCTAAGTCCTATAATAATTCACAAGATATTACGGGCACCATTGCTGAAAGATACTTAAAAGAACATCGTAATTTATCTGTTATTGATGTTGCAGATCTTAAGTTTAATAATAAAATATTTACACATGAATCTGATTCAAAATATGAGCCAGCAATGATCTCTGCATTTAGAAATGCAAAGGGAGAAATTAGTGCTTATGAAGCTCAATACATAGAGCGTGATACTTATAATAAATCATCATTGCCTACACAAAAGCGCTCTTACGGATCTAAACATGGTTCAGCTGTAATACTCACTGATAACTCAAAATCAATGAATAATCTTTCAATTATATCTGAAAGTGTCATCACTGGATTGTCTGTTAATGACGCTTACCCTGACGAACATAATTTAGCTGCTGGCGGTATAGAATTAATATCATCTCTTGATCCGGATATGTTAAATGACAATGTTTTAATTTGTGCTGATAATGATAGCAAAGATTTATCTGCAATAAAAACACTATTAAAAGCCTAGGAATATTTAGAGTCAAATGGCAAAACTGTAGATATAGTTGTACCTGAATTACTTCAATGATTATCTAAAACTGACTACAACGACACCTTAAAGTCTGAATGTATAACCCCAATAAAAGATCAGTTAGACCCACATATAAACTCACTTATAACTTCTGATGATTCCACCATTATTAATAATTTATCCAAAAAAGAGTTAGATAATATTCTTCAAGAATTAAACAATAAAGTTGATTTAACCTTTGAAGATATTCAAAATGTTAAAGAATATATTATCAATTTAGATAGCAAAGAAATTGAAAACATTATTGATTATTTATCTGAAACTAAAGGTATAGAAATAGCTAGCAATGACATAGATCACTCTAAAGATAGTTATTCAAATGACTATCAATACAACCAAAGGGGTATGGATGAATATCTGTCTATGGTATCAACTGACAATGATAAAATTATTCCAAATATTTGAAAAAGATGAGTTAAAAAAATAGTAACTTAAATTACCTTTCATCTTTATTTTTATCAGCATCCGGATTGTCATTACCAGACAATATATTATCTATTCTTATAACACTATCTTCATGTATTGCCTTTAATTCATCAGTATAGTTATCATATTTAGACAATCTATCCGTATAAGTAAATCTGAATATCTGCTCAATTATTTTTTTGAATTCAATGATATTTTTTGATGCTTGGAGATTCAAAGCATCATAGTCAGGCTTTATTTCATCATCATTTTTGTTAAGATATTTCTCTTTAACATGCATACCAATATCAATTAATTCTTTTATAAATTCAGTTCTTTTTTCAAGACAAGATCTTTGCATTAGATCATCTATTAATGCTACTTTTTTATCACTATAAGTTAAGTGTATTGTTTTATTGGCCACCTAATTACCCTTTAATATTATCTTTTACTTTTGATAAAAACCTGTTTGCTTTTTCTTTAATTTCAGCTAAATCATTTGCTGGGTTCCCACTTTCAGAACTCTTAATATCCCATCCCCTCATAAAAATATTTTCAGCTAAGTATCTATTTTCAGCTACACCTTTCACTAGTGTTGTGAGTAGCTGATTCGTTTTAGCTCTATCGTTTGACTCAAGTCCAGATTGTATTAAACTTCTTATTGCCTCAGACGTTGTTGCGAAATTATATTCATTTTTATACCTTTCAATATCACTAACCAACCCATCATTTAACTTCAGAACCTTTGCTTTCATCTTATTCTCCATATATCTTTATATATTATGTAGTTATTTATACCGTATTGAGCATACATATATTATATCTTTATTTATATTTTTTAATATATTGATATGCATCACGCTTTTGGATATAACTACAAAGCATATCATTATCTTTTCAATTAATATATGCGATACACACAACTACAATGTATATCTTTTATTAAAGATTTCCAATATCAAATATATATCCATTTTAGACAATATCGCTATACAGATATGCATTGTAGGCGCTCACAAAGCATATACATTCCTTTGTAACCTATGTTATATATGCTTTAATCCTATATTAATCTTTTTTAGGATGATAATAGGATTAAAAACCTATTTTGAAATCGTGATTTTTGAAAAAAATAGAATTTAGGTTAAATACCTCTATCTGCGAACAGTTGGCAGATACTTTTCCAATCGCAAAAAGTAACCCAAGCAACCTTGTTGCGTAGTGTGTATTAAAAAAGGTATAGCGTATTTATTGATAGTCATATTAATCATATTAAATTCACTTAAATAAATATAAATTAATCATAAATTCAGCCGTTAGTGGCGTATGAATTAATAATATTTTTTTCTATGAATGATTTACTATAGTGAACTTCCTCTATCATAAAATTAATGAATTCACCTTCATTTTCATGACCTAAATTACATTGAATATTTTTATATGCTGACATTTACCCTGCTTGTTTTAGATCACAGTTTACATACTCTATTTTTAAATCATACTTACCAAGAATATTGAAATATTTTTTAAAGTACATGGCACAAAACATTTTTGAATCAAATTCAATATATACCTCATATCTATGTAATGGGTTTCTATAAATCTGATCAACTGATATTGGCTTGGTGATGAAAATCTGAACTTAACCACCACTGGAATTATTACTATAATATGAGTTCAGTTTGTACGAAGTTGTAAACCATTTACAAATATTAGTACCAAGATTTGCAGCTTAAATATTATTATCTCCAAAACGATATTACAACCAACATTCCGCATGTAAATTTATGAATTAAATTATCAAAATAAATATTTGAGTCTAAGCTAAAATGCAGTGGTAATCTATTATCTAAGTTTATGCACCCTCAGCACTACTCTATCAAGAATCTTGATCATCTAGGCCTGGTATCTGGCATGTGTAAGTTTCTAGATTTATCAGGCCTAATAGATGAACATCTCACCAAGGATAGATCTAATCACATTACCCATGGTCAGGCATTAGTTGCCATGGTATTAAATGCGCTCGGTTTCTTGAGCCTGCAATTAAAAACGTATTTGCTACTGATAAAGAATGGGTTAAGCATCAGAAAGAACTTAACAAAGCTAACAAGCCAAAAAAATCTAAAACTGAGCCTGAAATAGCTCACGATAATGGATATATTAATACTAATATGAATCAGCCTGTTACAGCTTAATTAACTCACATTATCTAACAATACCGCGTTATCACTTAGCCCTTTAGATGCTAAGTTTCTTATGCTTAAATATTTCTCATAAAAATCATTTTTATCACTTGTCTTTTCACAAATAAATAGTCGAATAGATTGCTCGGTGTTGAAATCCATCTTGGTAGGTTCATCACCGAATTTCTCCCATTTTGCAACACAGTTATGTGTCTCATTGACTACCGTATCTGCGAACTTTCTTAATGACATATTAAAATAATTTCTGATAAATTTAATTTGATTTCCTGTTAGCTTATTTGGCACCGTTATTAACTGTCTAATTACTTTTTCTGAAATCTTTATAACATCAATCTTAGGGTGCCATTCATTGTCCAAAAAAACCATTTCAACATGTTCTAATTTGATCGGGAATAATAACCCTGTATATATATACTCATCTACAATTTTAGTTTCCATTTTTATCACCTAACCACATTACCGTTATCACTGGCATTAAATCGCTATAAAATGAAATAATTATCCGTAATATATTTTCATCTTTTGCTTGGCATTCAATGCAATAGTTCCAATCTGTGTTGCCTTGTTCGTAACTGTCTTTTTTCTTATTCCGCCACCTTTTGTAGCCAGAAACACCCAAAAGCCCAGCCACAACCTGTAAATCAGAAATACCACGTTGATTCATTCTAAGCCTTGCATGGTTTTTAATAACATACTGCCCTGCTAAAACCTTATTCTTAATCAAGTCATAGAGTGTCGAATCATTATATTTTGGTGGTTTCAACATTAGCTTAATATCCTTTTAAACTGCATTAATTATATCACTTATTGCTAATAATGTAAACTGAGTTGACATATAAGCGCTTATGCTGCCAGATCAACTTCATAGATATTATTCATTTCAGCCAGTATTTTTCGATTAAGCAACTGTATATTAAATGCTGATAAGATTGAATTATTGAGCTGCTTTTATGTGAATTATAGCAAGCACTCATAATGCTAAGTTAGCGATACATGGTGTACTGGAAAAATCTGATGAACATTTTGAGTTTACAGAGGGCTTTGCTACTCAGATAACTGACTCAATAAAACAAATTTGATTTCATACACTACTGGTATTATTACTATAATATGAGTTCACTTTTTACGAAGTTATAAGCCATTTACAAATATTAGTACCGAGATTTACAGCTTAAATATTATTTTCTCCAAAACGATATTACAATACGATCAAAAGCGAATGCTGAATATCCTAAACAATAATATGGTTGTTACTGTTTAGACGATTCTTTAAGTTGTGTAAGGACTAAGTTATGCGAATTATCCATATTTTTTGGAAGCCAGAGACTAAAGAATTTCATAATGGGGGTCAATTTTATTTGTGGGTTGAAGCTGCCGCAAAGCAAATAAATAAATTAGTTTATGCTTATCAACTTCCCAGGTCAGAGCTGTTGCCATTATTTGAGACATTAACCAAACATAAAGGCACATTATCATCACAAAATATTTATGTACCTTATAATCAGGCTAATGATATTATTCCATCACCAGTGATTGCGAATCTGAATAACTGTGACGACATTACGACGCATCATTATGATAAGGTTCAAGTTAATACCATTGAGCTAATCCCAGCATTCGAAATACTGAAAGATATTAATTTTCAAAGCTATTACTTTGATGATGATATAGCGCTTGGTGATGATGCTAAGTTTTGGATCAAAATGGCTGATGAAATGAGTCGCGTGATTCAAGCTGATCAGTATATTCCTAGTGTGGTGGCGCATAAAAAAGCATCTAAGATTACTTATCATACCAAGTGGCAACCTGTGTCATCTCATTACCAACAACGGTTAAAGCAAATCTCAGCTTGTATGCCTTTTTCAGCCTGCTTAGGTAACTTCATTTTGATTGAACCTCATTCAGTGTTAAAGCACTTTTCAGAAGTGGCGTTAACGAACATGATCGCACAAACCATGTTCCCACAAAAGTCCTATAAACTGGTAGAAGGGAGTTTCATTGAACAGTGCCTAGATGTCACCACATGCCATATCGATGAATCGATATGGAAAGCGTGGAAGCTCTGGCAAAATAATTTAGCGTATGACCAATTTGGTGCACCATTTCAAGTTTGTTTTCGCTTGAATTCAGCGACTGATAAAGAACAAGAAGACTGGAGTCTGGAGGTGTTACTTCAGTCCAAAGAAGACCCGTCATTTATGATTAATCTTGAACAGTATTGGCTAGAGCGCAAAGCAAAAAATAAACTCTTTACTCAATTACTCGGTACTTCTGTGGAGCGCTCATTATTATTACAAATTGGCTATGCCAGTCGTATTTATCCCTTGTTAGAAACAATATTTCAGCAAGATATGCAGTGTCATTCAATTCCTTTGGACACAGAGGCTGCTTTTCAGTATTTAAGAGAAGATGCCTGGAGTTTACAAGCTTGTGGCTACCGTATCATTGTACCATCATGGTGGACATCAAAAGGGCGCCTAAAAGCTAAGGTGAAATTACGTGCCAGTAAAAATAGTAGTGGTAGTGGTGATTCACCTACCTCTTACTTCAGTAAAGAAGGGCTCCTAAGTTTTGATTATCAATATGCGATCGGTGAACATCAAGTCTCTGAAGCAGAGTGGCGACAATTAATTGAATCTAAATCTGAACTCGTTTATTTCAGAGGAGTTTGGATTGAGATCGATGTAGCTGAAATGCAGAAAATGCAAACGCTGATTGAATCATCTAAAAAAGATAAATTACTCGGCAGCGTTAAAGACATACTGATGATGTCTGCTGACGATGATCTGTATGAAGTTGATTACGATGACAGTATAGAGGAGATGTTAAATAAACTAAGGGATAAAGATCTGTTAGCGACGCAAACTCAGCCTGAGCTCTTGAAAGCTACCTTGAGACCCTATCAGTCTAGAGGGTTGTCCTGGTTAGCTTATTTAGAAGAGCTTGGCATGAATCCATGCTTGGCTGATGATATGGGTTTAGGTAAGACGATGCAAATCATTGCTTTACTATTGCTCGCACCGAAAGAGGGGGCTGCGTTACTGGTCGCCCCCACCTCAGTGGTAGGAAACTGGTTTCGAGAAATTCAAAAGTTTGCCCCAAGCTTAAACGTTATGGTTCATCACGGCAGTGATCGTAAACAGGATGCAGCATTTCAAGAAGCTTTGAAGAATCATGATATGATTATCACATCCTATGGTTTAATTAGACGGGATAAAAACCTATTTGAGAAAAAAACCTGGTCTCGACTTATTATTGATGAAGCGCAAAATATTAAAAACCCGAGTGCAACGCAAACTAAAATTTTATACAAAATACCTGCTCAGTCGCGTATTGCGTTAACAGGTACACCGATTGAGAACCGGCTCATGGATTTATGGTCATTATTCCATTTTCTTAATCCCGGTTATCTCGGCACGCGTCCTGTATTCAGGAAAGGCTTTGAGTTACCAATTCAGCGTAATAATGATGCGCATCAGACTAAGATACTCAAGAGCTTGGTAGAGCCTTTTATTTTAAGGCGTCTAAAAAGCGATAAAAATATCATTCAAGATTTGCCCGATAAAGTGGAACAAAAAGTTTATTGTGAGTTAACCAAGGAACAAGCCTCTATTTACCAAAATATTGTGGATGAGGTCGAAACGGAAATGTCCAAAGCCACTGAAGCCAAACAAAAGAATGCGGTGGTCTTATCTGCACTGTTAAGACTGAAGCAGTGTTGTAATCACCCAGCACAGGTATTGCAAGATGGCAGTGTGTTTAGCGTTGAGCGCTCAATGAAATTACAGCGTCTCGTTGAGATGACGAAAGAAGTCATCAGTAACCGTGAAAGTATCTTAATTTTTAGTCAATTTAAAGAAGTGTGTGATGCTTTGCATAAAATGCTCAAGACAGAGTATGGTTATACAACCTATTATCTACACGGTGGCACGAGCCGTAAAAAGCGTGAAGAAATGATAGAGCAGTTTCAAGCTGAGCAGGCACCGCCTGGCATCTTTATTTTATCCCTTAAAGCAGGGGGTGTTGGTATCACCTTAACTAAGGCAAATCATGTGATACATTTCGACCGTTGGTGGAATCCAGCAGTAGAAAATCAAGCCACTGACCGTGCCTATCGTATTAGTCAACAAAAAACGGTCTTTGCGCATAAATATATCACCATCGGTACTGTAGAAGAGCGCATTGACCAGATGTTAACAGACAAACAAAAAGTATCCGATATGATTGTGGGTAATGATGAGTCGTGGTTGTCCAAGCTCGATGCCAAGTCATTTATGAAACTCATTCGCTTAAGTCAGTCATCATTGGACTCGGTTCAGTCTAAAGTAGGGGAGGACCAAGATGTCCATGCATAAAACTTGGTGGGGTGAAGAGTTTGTTACGTCTTTAGAAGGGTTTATAGACTCAGGTCGTTTGCAACGCGGTAAAGCCTATCGTACTGATAGCCGTATTCTAAAATTTGATATTAAGGGTAGTACTATAACGGCTACTGTTAGAGGTAATAAAAACCCTTATTTTGGGGTAACAACTGAACCGAAATATAAGATCAAACTGGCGTTCAAGACTATCAGTGATCAAGATTGGCAAGTTATTATCAGTAAACTGAGCCAAAATGCCAGTTGGCTGTCGAAGTTAATGCTAAATGAAATCCCGAGAGATATTGAAGAGGCTTTTGGTGGCCAGCATTTTTTACCTAAATCTTATAACGATATCGATGCCACGTGTAGTTGCCCAGATTGGGAGAACCCGTGCAAACACATCGCTGGGATCTATTATCGCATTGCGGGACTATTAGATGTTAACCCAATGATGTTATTTCCATTAAGAGGGATTCAAGCAGATCAATTGCACCAGCAGCTAAAGCAATCTGAATTAGGAGCCGCATTTGTAGAGCACCTGACGGTGCCAGATGAAGTGGAAGTAAGTTATGTTAATCAGCTTTATGCGCTGGTTGAAACTTCAACATTGAATTATACTCATCCGCAGCAATTTTGGTCGATGGCACATTTTCCTGAGCCTGAAATAGAAGAGGAGCAACCTGCGCAACAGATTCAAGCGGCTTTGATTAAGAAGCAGGGTGATTATCCGGCCTTTTGGGATCGTTCAAATTCATTTATTCAAGCCATGGAACACATCTACGCAACAGTAAAACAAAAGAATAAAAAGGGACTACTGTAACTACTATCGGTATAATGGGCCTGAAATGAGTACGTTGATGAAACTGTATATTACGCTATTTTAGAATGGCTTGATGCGTATAAGGAATAATGAATGAGAGAAAAACACAAAGATAAAATCAAGAAACTGCTGGAGTTGTCATTATCTGATAATGAAAATGAAGCGGGTATCGCCTTAAAGCAGGCAATGTCTTTAATGAATCGCCATAATATTACTAAAGATGAAGTATATGGCCAAAGCATGGTCAGTGAACAATACGATACCCGTTACTACCGTATACCTGGTTGGTACTGTCATTTATATAATTACATGGCAAAACTATCCGGCTGCTTTTGTGTCTACCGTCAGGGTGACTCAAGCAGAGGTACTAAGGGCCATTTCCAATTAGTCGGTAGAGAGCATGATGTTGAGAATGCGACTTATTTAATTACTTTTTTATCACGAGAAATAGAGCGCCATGTTAAGGCGTATAAAGCTAAATTAGCCCAAGAGGTTTTCGTGTATAATATCGCACATCAAGTGAAGTCATACCGTATGGGCTTCATCCAAAAGGTATACGATAAAATGTCAGCCTGTCAGCAACAATTTTTTGCTGAAGAAAACCAATCAAGCCAAAAGGTGAATAGTACAGAATTAGTATGCGTCGATACTGAGATCCGGCGCAATGAAGCGCAATTATACTATGTTAATGATCTTGGCCAAGACTTTCGTCAATCCGCTAGCCGCTCTAGGTATTATGACGAGGATATGGACGCTGGGTCGAATGATGCGAATGATTTAGAAATCCGTAATGCTGTCTATGAGCAATCAAACCAAGGGCGTATTTCATATTCAAATTAGGCTTTTACCCATGTAAGCATTTTGGGTTAAGAGAGCTAAGTCTTACTTGGGACTGATTATAATCATACCAGCATAATGTCAATGCTTACGTTATTTTTGATGAAATAGATTGATTCTATTTTTTAAAGGCGACCCAGGTCGAAAACGGGATGTATATTGAGCTGAGTGCCAGAGAATCTTTCCTGTCTTTGGGTTGCGCACGTTGCTAGCAGCACGAACATGAATATCAAAACTTCCAAAGCCTCTTATTTCAATATGTCTATCTACCGCTAATGCGGCTGTCATGGTTTTAAGTATTATGTTTATGGCGTTCTCTGCTTTACCAGGTTTGAGGGATAGGGTATGTGCTAATTTCAGAGATAATTGCGACTTAACTATGTGTTGACTATTCTGCATATTATGAGTGTAAGTGTGCTGTCTCGATTGTTTAGGTATAGATACAGATTGACCTTAATGCCAATAAACAGGTGAAATATATAAAATAAAAACAATAAATATCAATAAGTTGCCGTAAAAGCATAGGAAAGTAGCTGGGCTCATATATAATACAAGACCTTAAGAGTATGTACCTTCATATATAGAGTGGCAGAGTTAGTTTAGCCATTCATCAATGTTTCATTATGACCAATAATAGGGTGAATAAAACATGCGACAACCCACAAGAAAACATTCTTATTATTTAGATAAAGATAGGTCCGCTACTAATTATTATAGTAGTGTTAGGCATCATCGATTATTAACAGCAGCTGAAGAATACGCTTATGCAAAAAAGATGCATGATGGTGACATAAAAGCAAAAAATATCTTAATAGAATGTAATTTAAGGTTAGTGGTAAAAATTGCAACAGAGTTTAATGCCAAAGGGTCTATGACAATGCTAGATCTCATATCAGAGGGTAACATAGGTTTGATTCATGGTATTGAAAAGTTTAAGCCAGAGTTGGGTTATCGATTAAGCACCTATGCTACTTGGTGGATTAGGCAGCATATCAGTCGATCCATTATGAACCGTTACCGCTTGATTCGTATACCCGTTCATCATATCAAAATATACCATCAACTATGTGCTGAGCATATTGATATTTGTAATGAGTTTAATCGAGATCCCACGCCTTATGAGTTGGCTGAACGATTAGGTGTAACAGAAGATTATGTTATTAGGTTACAAGGGCTATTTCAAAATATTGTCTCAATTAATGAGTCATATGAGTCTGGCATAGAAAAAGATATAGATGAGGATGAGTATCACGATACAGATCATTTGACAAACTGCATTAGCAGCTTAGATGCAAAAAAGCAGATAGCAAAATACTTAAGTTTTTTAAATGAGCGTCAACAGCGCATCTTGATGATGATATATGGACTAAATAATTATGATACTCATAGTTTACAGCAATGCTCAATAGAATTTGGTGTAGGCCGAGAACGAATACGGCAAATTCACTTGGATGCTCTTGCAAAAATACAGAAAAGAATTCTAGAGGAAACAGATAATATTGCTGCTTAGATTGTGATATATCTTGTTATGAATTAATAGGGGAGTTAGCTGTGTCAGCAGACACAAAGTTAGCTATCTCATGCTTTGGAACTTGCGCTGGCTTTGATGCATGTGAAGCGGTCTGTCTTGGGGTGGTGATTATTAAGCTTGCATTAGCTAGGCTGTGGTTAGGCTTTTCAATAACCTTAACTTGCCACTGGCCTGGACAAGGTCTGTGATTTGCGTCATACACGCTGTGTTTTGTATAGGTTAAACTATTGGTGTCTTGGTACTTTTTAATTGGAAAGGTGGTTTTTGGGCAGGTAGAGCCTTCAGGTGGAATCCAGCTAAACAAAACCATACCAGAAATGGCATCATTCCAGTCAATAATTTGCTTTGATATCAGTATGTCATCTTTTTGTGTTAATGTTAATCTAGCAGTTGCTGGCTTTAAATTTCTTATTGGTGCGTTAGGTAAAGTTTCTTCTATATTAATTTCAGAGAAACTCACAGCTTCTTGGTCTGTTTCAACGATTGGCGGTGGTAATTCATCCTTTGACTTATAGAAACTACAAGCAGACAGTGAAGTAATGAATATAGTAGTGTAACATAATTTGAGTAATTTCATTATTAGGTCCTTAACTTCATAAGTTACTAATTTTTATCATAAAATATGCCATAAAAGTATATTTTAGGTATTTATTCTGAAATAATACACCCTCTTTATTTGTACACCATATACTGAATTATTACACAAACGGTTTATTATTATATTCGAACGGCACATTCTTATTGTGAGATAGAAAGTCACTTTTTTATTAATTCAAATGGGCAGCTTGCGCGATTTCTTTAAACTACAAGCTAAATGACAAACCATCTGAGGCAGTAAGTGAAACCATTTCTTTCTTAAAAGACAATTCAGACAAAATGGCAAGCTCTTGCACCGGTGATGGTATTTATAAAAACATGCCTAAGCCAACCTTGAAAAATTGATTTAAAAGCTTGGATTTAGGGAACCTTTAATAAATTAGACATATTTAAGCTAGATCCATTTTGATAGAAAACACTTCCAAGAAATGGCGCCTGAATATGATCTTGAATGGTTTGAATATTCTCATCGATATAACGCATAGTTGGGTCAATAGTATTCGCCACCCAACCAGCCAAAACACCCTGGGAATTATTAATATGCGCTGACGTCAGAAGCGCATGATTAATGCACCCTACTTTCAGTCCACAAACCAGAATGATGGGAATGTTTAATTCAACGATAATGCTATAAAGAAATTGCTGATTCGATAACGGCAATAACCACCCTCCCGCACCCTCAATCAGCATGAAATCATGCTGATTGTATTTTTCTATTAATCCTTGGATTTTCTGTTTAACTTGATCTTTAGCCAGTGGTTGATTCATTTTTTCTGCTGCAATATGAGGCGCAATGGCAGGCTCGAAACTAAATGGATTAACATCTTTATAAGGTAACGTTGCAGAGGCTGCTTTTTGTAATTGCAAAGCATCATCATTAGTTAGTTTACCGTTATTTTCCTCACAGCCTGATGCGATTAATTTAATGCCAATGGTCGATTTACCAAGACTATTAACTTGTTCTAATATTTGTCGGCTAACATAAGTTTTACCTACTTCAGTATCAGTGCCGGTAACGAAGAATATTTTCATGATTTAATTGCCTTTCTTTGCAATAAAAATACCAATCTTATAACTTAAATTATAATGATTAGGGTCTTTAAAAAAATGCTTGATCGTGTTGCGTGTTAATAAACCCCTATTACTAACACTTCCGAGCTGTAAGGTATTTGCACCCACTTGTTTAATATGTTTAATTGCAGACATTGGGTTTTTGAATGGTACATCAGTATCCATAATCTCTTCAGTTATTAAGCTAAAATGACTTTCATTCAACATTCTTTTCAGCTCAATGGGCGTTAAAAAGTCATTACGGAACTGCTTTTTGAGTGCAGCAAAAGTCCCATCTAAAGGTATGCTAAATGCGAGAATACCACCATCTTTAAGCTGCGCATAAATCTTGTCTAATAGTAATGGCCAAGCATAGCACCATTGTAAACTCATATTGGCAAATACCAGACTTAACTGATCATCATCAAAAATCTGATTATTGAAATCAGCTTCAACACAACTTGTATCATTTGCCACCTTTGCTTTACAACATTCTAATAACTCTTGAGCACTATCAACTGCAAAGCATTGGTTGTAGTTAAAATTTTTATTAATTTTTACGGAACTTGCACCTGTGCCACAACCAAAATCGGCAATGGTATCAAATTGATTGGTCACTTTTAGCAAATTAGAAATGAGCTTATCACAAGCGTTATTTTGTATAAAACAGCCTTCATCATAACTTTGATGTGCTCTATTAAAAGATGTTGCGATTTTATCAACATAATTAGAGTGCATGTTCTTTCCTTAATAAGCTTAAAAATTCACTTTTATGCGTAATAAATGGCGCGTGACCACAATCGGGTATTTGAAAGTTTTTAATAGATGGATTTAATTCTGTCAATTGTTCAGCTTTTGCCAAACAAACAGCATCTTGATCACCAGAAATATGAATAGCTGGGGTTTTTAATGAGGTATATAATTGACGTAAATCCAAACCAAACAGCACAGGTAATTGTTTCGCCCAATCTTGTAAATTCTCTTTATCAAAATGTAACTGAAGCGTTTGATATAAAGCTCTATTTTTAATATCCGGATAACCGACTAAACGTAAAAATGATTGCTGCCACCTCTTGGTATTTTGTTCTAACTCAGAAATAAAATTTCGCTGTTGCACGTTGCTAATACCATTCCAATTACCTTGCTCACCAAAATATGGCGTGCTTGATAAAAATACTATTTTGATTAAGTTATCCGGAATTAGACTAGCCATTCTTAATGCAAATAAGCCACTAAATGACCACGCAATCAATATACTGTTCTGAGGAATCTCTTTTGATAATGTTAAACATGACTCATCAAAAGACAAATGCAGTAAGTCATTGATCTGGAGTATTTTTACCGCCTGATAATCATCAAATATATTTTCCCATATAGTCGATTTAAACCCCCAACCAGAAAGCAATATCAAATTTTTTTTTAACATAAGCTGCGCTCTAACTGGTCAAGCAGTACTATAATTTGCTGATGACTATGGTCAGTATTAATACATACTCTAATTCTTGATTTATTTACCGGTACCGTGGGTGGGCGAATACAATTCGCATAAATATTTTGTTCGAGTAATTTCTTTTCAACGGCAAGTGCTTTGTCGGTAGCGCCAATCAGTATTGATTTTATAGGGGTGAGGTCTCGTGAAACCAAAGGGAGTGATCTTATTGTTGCTTGATCTATAAAAAACTGAATATTTTCTCTTAATTTGGCCAGCCGCCATGCTTCTTTTTTAAGCAACTGTAAACTAGTAGAAATAGCCTCACAAACAGGGCGCGGTAACGATGTGGAGTAGTGATAGGAACGAGCCGATTGCCTAATCCAATCAACCATAGCTCGCTTGCCAGAAACAAAGGCTCCAAAGCCACCAATGGCTTTTCCTAATGGTGAGATCAAGCAATGAAGCACATTCTCACTTAAATTGTGCGCTTCGACAACACCTAAACCCGTTTCACCAATCACACCTATTCCGTGGGCATCGTCAATACACAGCATACTCTTGTTTTGTTGCGCAATATTAGCCACTTGCCGACAGTCAGTAATTTGACCTTCCATACTAAAAACACTTTCCGTTAAAATCAGGTTAGGTTTTAACTTAGTAGCTAATTCAGATAATCCAGTTATATCCTGATGCGGATATCGGGTTAAAGTCGCTTTTGATAATTGAGCTGAATCAATCAATGACGCATGAATAAGCTTATCTGCTAACAGTCGATCACCTTTGCCAACCAGTGCAGATAGCACACCCATATTGGCATGGTAACCTGAGCTAAATAGCATGGCAGATTCTCGCCCAACAAGCGCTGCAAATTCTTGTTCGACTCGTCGCTGTGATTCACTATAGCCGTTTATAATAACAGAAGACCCTGAACCAAAACCAAATGTGAGCGCTGCATCAGCAAAAGCCTGCTTAACTTGTTGGTGTTGTGATAGAGACAAATAGTCATTACTAGAAAAATTGATATACTTTCTATCGTTAAAAACAACCTCAGCTTCATGCCTACTTTGAATAGCCCTGTGCTGACGATATAAATTTTCATTCTTTCTTTGCTGTATTTTTTCTAAAAAAATATCAGCCACTTTGTCAGACATATAAACTTTCTTTTGATGCTTCTAAGCCAAGTTTTTCTATTAATTTACTATCCCTATCCCCATCAGGGTTTTTAGCAGTTAATAATTCATCACCATAAAATATTGAGTTCACACCCGCTAAAAAGCACAGTGATTGCAGTTCATCGGTCATATCTTCACGACCTGCAGACAAACGTATCATTGACTTTGGAAATATAATTCGAATAGTCGCGATAGTTCTTACGAATTCAAAATTATCTATGGGATCAACATCAGCTAATGGCGTACCTTTTATGGGTATCAGCTTATTAATTGGAATACTTTTAGGTGGGTTTGATAACTTTTGTAAAGCAGAAATAAATTCAATTCTATCTTCTTTAGTCTCACCCATACCGATAATGCCACCACAACAAGTATGAATATTTTCCTCATCGACTAACTTCAAGGTTTCAAATCGCTCTTGAAATGTCCGGGTGGTAATGATTTTTTCATAGTAGCGTTCAGACGTATCAATGTTATGATTATAATAATCTAACCCATACTCTTTGAGCTGCTTTGCTTGTTCTTTATCAATAGAGCCTAAGGTCACACAAGCTTCAAGCCCTAATGCTTTCACTTCTTTGACCATTTCCAATACTTTTGGAAAATCTTTTTTAGGTGGGTTTTTCCAAGCGGCACCCATACAAAAACGTTTCGCGCCATTTTTCTTAGCCTTTTCAGCCATGCTTTTAACCACATCAACTGAAAATAATTTTTCACGCTCTAAACCCGTATTATAATGTCCGCTTTGTGGGCAATACGAACAGTCTTCTGGGCAAGCCCCTGTTTTAATGCTAAGCAGCGTGCATAGCTCAATACTATTCGGCTTAAAATTTTCAACATGAACCGCTCTTGATTTTGATATTAAGTCTAAGAATGGTGAGTCGAATATATTCATGATTTCTTGGTGATTTTTCATAGGTATGATTTTTATAACTTGAATTGATTTAGAGCTTAGACCAATATATTGTACAGTCAACCTTGTTACAAAATATGGTTTACTATGGGAAAAACACTAGAAGAAGTTGATATCTCAGTTAATTGGCACCCTTGTATGCAAATGAAGGACTTCGAAAAATTTAAACCACTTATTATTGACCGCACCAATGGCTCCTATATTGCACTTGAAGATGGTCATAAATTAATTGATGCCATCTCAAGCTGGTGGTGTAAATCTCTCGGGCATAACCACCCACGTTTAAAGCAAGCACTGAAGGATCAAATTGACCAATTCGAACATGTTATTTATGCCAATACTACCTACGAAAAAATCATTACCCTTTCAAATAAGCTGTTATCACTCTGCCCTGGTTTTTCCAAAGTGTTATATGCCGGTGATGGTTCTTGTGCAATAGAAATAGCGCTAAAGATGAGTGTTCATGTGCGCAGCATTAATAATCAACATGCTAAAAACAAATTTTTAGTACTTGAAAATGGTTACCATGGTGAAACTGCAGGTGCTATGAGTGTCAGTGACGTGGGTATGTATAAAGCGCCTTACAAAGATTTATTGTTCGAGCCTATTGTCATTAATGACCTACCTTACGTGACCGGTAAACATGATCCGCTATGGCATGATGCCAGTGAAGCCTGGGCTAAAATAAAACCTGATCTAGACAAGCAAGCTGACGAAATAACTGCCTTAGTGCTTGAACCGATTTTACAAGGCGCCGGCGGCATGAAAATTTACAGCGCTGACTTTTTAAATCGATTGGCTGTTTGGGCAAAGTCACATGATATACATATTATTGCCGATGAAATTATGACAGGTTTCTGCCGAACCGGTAAATGGTTTGCTTATGAACACGCCGGTATTCAACCTGATTTTGTCTGTATGTCAAAAGGACTGACCTCTGGTTGGCTGCCCTTAAGTGCTGTACTGACCACTGAGGAAATCTACCAACATTTTTATGCTGATTATAGTGATGGTAAAAACTTTTTACACTCGCATACCTATTCAGGGAATGCACTTGCGGTAGCTGTCGCACTTGAAACCATTAATATATTTGAGGATGAAAACATTCCGAGTAAAGCCAAAAACCTTGAAGCAGAATTATTATCAAGAATGCAAACAGTTGCCGAAAAAACCGGCTTAATTAATAACATCAGATGCATTGGTGCTATGGTAGCCGCAGATTTAAAAAGCCCACCCGGTGTTGACAGAATGGGCTATCAATTTTTCCAACAAGCGGTTAAGTATGGCGCATTAATGAGACCGCTTGGTAATACATTGTATTGGTTGCCACCTTTAAATATAACCAATGAGACCTTGGATGATCTTAAAGAAATTACTATAAAAGCCATCTTAGCATTAAAGATTAAACACAAGGATTTGTGATAAGTTTAGGTATATAATACCATCTAAATTTTTTATCTTAGACCTATAAATAGAACCATATGAAGACCCTTAACGCCAAACTTGTAAAACTATGTGATATTTTAAGTGATCTTCAATTTCACAATGGTGTTGAACTAGGCAAACAACTGTCTATCTCAAGAGCAGCTGTTTGGA
>JAOMSY010000180.1 GCA_028355575.1 Francisellaceae bacterium
TCTTGGAAAGTAGTCATCTGTCCCTGCAAATCTTAAACCAGAATGAGCTCCCCAAGCTATTTCGATAATTGCACCTATAACCTCTACGACATTAACATTTGGCTTAATGCCTATACTTTTCAAAAAGTTAGAAAAATCATGCCAATGAAATATAGAATTAGTTAGTTTGTTAATTTTAAAATCTGACCTTAAAAAACAAGCCTTAATTAAGAAATTATATAAATCACAATAATGGTGACTTGGCTGCGGATGAATTAATTTGTCAATCCACTCTTTAGTAAAAAAGAGGATTCTTGCTTGCCATTTTTCTTGCTCTCTTTCACAGCTAGTAATATCAGAGAACAGTTTGTAGTGATTCCGCCAAGTTTTGGGCGTAACTAAATTTTTACCACAGTATTCACATAAGTTTTCAATTTTTTTTGAGTCTGTTAATTTATATACTGAAACGACGATTCGACTACCAACACTTATGCAATAATTATCATTTTTTGGTAGTTCATATTCAAATAATGTTGATTGCAATTGACGCAAACCGATCATATCCCCTGGCTTATATGTCATTGTTGGATATATATCATTTCCAAGGTGAAAATGTTCAGAGCAATGTTTCTCTAATAGTATACCTAATGGGAATTGCTGATAATTTAATAAATACTCATTGGCTTCACTATTGCAAAAACCGCCATCATGAACAATATTTTCACCAAAATTATATTTTGCTAATACAAATTTGGGGAGTTGACCGTCTAATGACATAACACGATTGTATAATTCTATATTTACTTTCTCTATGTCATTTTTTATATCTGACCATTCAATAAATTCTAAAGATGCCATAATTAAGGTTCTAATTGCTAATTTATTAATAATAGTTTACTAAATTAGCAATAACAATAATTCAAAATTTAAAGTACCCGCTTCATTTTTAAAACATTCGATACTTGACCTTAAGTCAAACTATGGTTTGTTGATTAAACCAAGAATTTATCAGTTATGATTTATTCTTTTCACAATAGAGTGATAACACTAAGTCACGCATTTCATCTGCTAGAGCTTCTTTAGTATTAACTGGAAGTTGTTGTGGTGTATGACCTTGTTGAAATACCCATATCTGGTTTTTATCCGCATAAAAAGGAAAACCACTTTCTGTATCTACCTGATTTAAAAATAACATTTCTAACTGTTTTTTTTCTAATTTTTTCTGAGCATTGCTTTGTACGTCATCGGTTTCAGCAGCAAAACCAACACAAAAAGGTCTATTTTCAGAAAGACTAACACTACTTAGAATATCAACATTCTTAGTTAGGTTGATTTCCATTTCATTAGAATTTTTCTTAATTTTCTTGTCAGAATACTCAGCAACTTTATAATCAGAAACTGCAGCGGCTGAAATGAAAATATCCATCTCACCTCTTAATAACTGTACCTGTTGATACATTTCATCTGCAGAATTGGATTGATATGTTTTTATACCTGCTGGCGCTGGCAAACAAGTTTTACCCGAAACCAAATTAACCTCACATCCAAGCCTAGCAAAAGCTTTTGCAAGTGCATATCCCATTTTACCTGAGCTATGGTTTGAGATATAACGTACAGGATCAATCTTTTCAATCGTTGGGCCAGCAGTGATACAAATGCGTAAATTTTGATACCGCGCATCTTCATATAGCTTTGAAACAATATACTCAAGCGCCTCACTAGGCTCTACCATTCTGCCTGGACCATCATCACCACAAGCTTGAACACCAGCTGCTGGCCCAAGTATATGGTGACCATAAGATTTTAATTTTTGTATATTATTTTGGACTGCTGGATTCTGCCACATATACATATTCATAGCTGGCACAAGCGTAACGTTTTTGTCACTTGCTAGTACTGCATTTGTTAATAAGTCATCCGCAACACCATTGGCAATTTTCCCGATGATATTTGCAGTAGCTGGAATAATAACAAACACATCCGCCCATTTAGCTAATTCGATATGCTCCATGGGGTTTTCAGTGTAATTAAAGGTGTCGTCATATACCTTATTTTGAGAAATAGTTTCGACCGACAAC
>JAOMSY010000019.1 GCA_028355575.1 Francisellaceae bacterium
TTTTTTAGATTTAAATTTTGTAATTATGTTTTTTTTCCACCTATACTTCTAACTGTTATTAAACAGAGGAGTAATTTGAAGATGTTAAAAAAACTTAAGTATTTGCTAATTGCGTGTGTATTAATGGTGTCAGCTTGTACCACAATGCAGCCAATTGACAATATTGGACAACAAACAGTACCTAGTGGCCTTACTGCTGATCAGGTTAGACAGTCCATATTGAGTGCTTGTGGAATAATGGGGTATAGAGCAGATGATTCCAATTCAGGTAACGTGCTAGTGACAATGAGTGGTGGAGATCAGCAAACCGCAGTCGTTAAAGTGACTTATGATAATTCAGGCTACAGCTTATTATATGTATCATCTCAAAATATTGAACAACAGAATGGTCAGATTGCTGAAGCGTATAATGATTGGGTGAAATCTTTAAACAACGCAATTCAAAAGCAATTGAATCAAGCATCATCTAGAACTGTTGTTGGAGAGCCTGCTGACACATCTAATAATACAACAGAAATGAGCAAGAAAATGCAACAGCAAAAAGCTGGCTCTTAATATATAAGTTTTAAGTTTCTTGAAATGATCAAGGCGATAGAAATATCGCCTTTTTTTTATCTGACTGCTTGCAAAAATTACTAAAGATATAAGTATTAAGCTACAACGCTAATATCAACAGATGGACGAAGCGTTGAACAGGTGGCTAATGCTTCATGAACCGGGTGGTCTGAGAATTTAGCAAAAGGCGCATTATTGCCTGCTTTTTCTGTAATGTGTGGTATGGCTTGTTGCATCAAGTTATAGTCAAAACGAGGCGCCCATTTACGTGAACCAAGTCTCGCTGTTGTAGAACAGTTATCAACCATATGTGCAACACCTTTAAAATGCATGTATGGGTTCAAAGAATCAACTGCTTCAATGATAGATTCATTAACGATCTCTGAGTAAGCATGTCCTTTTTCTTGTAACACATCTACTTGAGCCATAATACATGCTGTATAAACACCAGCAGTAATTGGATCAACAATTGCAGGTTTTTGGTCACGTTCAGCACGTACTTTTTCACCTACTGTCCATAATGGCGTCCCATCAATTTTACCCATAGGTAAACGGTCGTGACGCGCGCCAGCCATAACGACAGAACGTATTTCGTTACCAGACTGAACGTCTTCGTAACACTCAATTAATATGTCAAACAATGGTGTGTAAGCAGCATTATAAGCATTTTCAAATTTTTGTTTATCTTCAGAATTAAAGCTGTCATATACCTTTTTCATACCTTGGGTAGAAATGGTTTTTGAAATTGGGCCAGTAATCGCTTCAGCTGTTCTGCGGAAAGCTTCTTCATTATCCATACCATTATTAGTGAAGTGACGATAAAGTGATTCTATAATTCCGTGAACGCCACCAAGTAAGATTCCTCTCTCGCCGAAGATGTCTGAACGGTATTCCATTTCCATTGTTGTTGGAAATACGAATGGCGCACCACAAGCAATCGCCCAACCAAGTGCTTGTTCAGTTGCTTTGCCGTTTACGTTTTGATAAACACCGATACTACTGTTAATACCTGCGCCATTAACTGTTTTACCTTGTTCGTATAGTCTGCGAACTGAAGGGCCCATTCCTTTAGGGCACATAGCAATAATGTTGATATCATCTCTTACTTTATAATGAATACTTTCAACAAATCCTATTAAGAATCCGTGAGAAAAACCTAGAGTTGCACCTGGTTTAACTGCGTCAAAAATTTTGTCATATAATTTAGCTTGAGCCGCATCAGAAATTAAGATGATGGCAAGGTCTGACTCTTTTAATACTTCAAACATTTCACCTAATGTACCGTTTGCTTTAGTAAAGCCAGCTGCTTCAGCTTCTTTCTCTGAGCTTGAGCCAGAACGTAAGCCAATTTTAACGGTAATATCTGTGCCTTCTAATGAGTCACGTAAGTTTTGTGCTTGAGCTGGACCTTGTGAGCCCCATCCAATAACACCAATTTTTTTAATACCTTCAAATGCTTGAGGTAGTTTGTCAAATAAATGACGTCCGCCAGCAACGATTGTTTCGTTATGGCCACCTAAGTTATATTCTTTTACTTCAAAAATGTTGCTTTCAATTTTCATTTGTTCTCCGCATAAATTCATTTTTTGTTTGCACTGTTATTTTTACACGCATTTTTGCTTGAAATAAAGTGAATTATTCGCAATCATATATTGCATAAAATGCAATAATAAGTGTTTATGATTGATAAAAAGGAACTGTTTGCCTTCAAGACATTAGCGGAAATATTACATTTTGGGCGGGCAAGTGAAAAATGTCATATGACACCCTCAGCGTTAACCAGGCTAATACAGAAAATTGAACAATCATTAGATGTAATGTTATTTGAACGCGATAACCGTAATATTAAGTTAACGGATTCAGGGAAAATATATTATCAATTTGCATTAGAAATATTGCAAAAATATGAAGACCTCAGTTGTACATTACATCCAGAAGATAGACAGATGGTAGGTAATATTAGGCTGTATTGTACTGTGACTGCATCTTATGTCGTGCTTCCTAATATCATTCGCCATATTCATACTCGTTACCCGAAGATAAAAATACAGTTAACAACAGGCTCTATAAAAGATTGTACGCATCAACTTGAGGAAGATAAGACGGATGCAGTAATTGCAATTTTATCTGATGATATTCCTAGTCAGTACTGTGTAAAGGCCTTATTGGAAACAAAAATGGTATTAATCGTACCTAAATCATCAAATGTGAATAATATAAAAGAAGCCGTTGAGAAGGTTGAGTTTATTCGACCAGCGCATTATATCGGTGATAGTGATTTAGGTTTTTGGTTTCAAGAGCAAAAACTCAAGCCAAAAATTTATAGTGATGTCGATGGTAATGAAGCTATTTTATCACTTGTATCATCTGGCATGGGTATGTCAATATTGCCAGAGATAGTCATCAGCCATAGTCATCTAGCAAAATATGTTAAAGTCATCGATACGACAGGACTACCAAGTGTTTTAGTAGGATTGATTATGAGAAAACAGTCCTTAATGTCACCAATAAAATCAAATTTTTGGAAAGCGTGTACTGAAATAGATAAGCTGAAAAGTTAACTGAATTTCTTGTCGATAGTTACTTCACCTGAAGAGAATTTTTTGATTGAGCCATCAATTAACTGAACCTTTAAATAACCTTGTTCAGTTACACCTAGTACTTCGCCTTCGTATTGCATTTTACCGGCCTGGAAGCTAATTTTTTTATTCGTGAGGAAATGATGCTTTTGATAGATATCAAGATAGCTCTTTAGTCCAGAATTTTCGAATTCATTAATTACGATAGAAAGCTCTTTGCATAAAGAAGAAATAAGCGCATTTCTATCAAATTGTTTATCTTGTATCTGTGCTAAGGATGCCCAAGAGCTGTCAATTTTTTGATTGTCATTAAGCATATTTACATTTAGGCCGATACCAATAATAATATTTGTTTGAGTATTCGGTTGAGCTGTTACTTCAATTAAGATTCCAGCCAATTTCTTGCTTTGGTAAAGAATGTCATTAGGCCATTTGATTTCTGCAATAATATCTAATTTTTGGAGCATGTTAATGATTGCGATCGCAACGACTAAACTTAGTCCAGATAGTTTACTTATGTCTTGTAAAGTCTGATATCTCAATGATAGGTAGATGTTTTGTCCAAATGGTGAATGCCAGGTCCTATCAAATCGCCCTCTACCTTTTGTTTGTTTTTCTGTAATGCACAGATCAAAATCTGAGTTATCTTTTAGATCTTTCAAATATTGATTAGTAGAATCAATTTGATCAGAAAGCATTAGTTTCAAGTTAGGAAATATATTTACAACAGAAGAACTAATAGTGTCTTTATTTAAGAGAGTGATAGGATTTTTTAAGCAATACCCTTTCCCTTTTGTCGAAATAAATTCGATACCTAATGATTCAAGCTGCTTAATATGCTTCCAAACCGCTGCTCTTGATATTGATAATTCATTGCCAATTGATGTTCCATCATGATATTGACCATCTGAGAAAATTTGTAATACTTTCTTGGTAGTCTCATTTATTTTTTTCATGGTAATTAAAATATCTAAATATTTTTATGATTATAGTCGAGATAAATTTTCTTGAGTTGCTAATTATAGGTAATGGCTGAATTACCATTCAGTTTAAGCTAATATAACAATTAGTATATCACCTGGTAAATGAATAATAGGTAGGGCATGTTAACACAACTGACAGACTTAATTGGAAGAGCAAATTTTAATCAATCTTCGGCTGAGTTCATTTCAATTCTAATTTTGCTTGTTTGTATCGGTATTATTAGCTGGCTGGCTAATATTTTGTGTAAAATGTTTATTCACAGTTTATTAAGTAGAATCGAGATTAAATATCAGACGCCTTGGTTTATTTCATTAAGGCGAAATCACTCATTCCGTAAATTATCACATATAGTACCTGGCGTAATTATTTATAAAATGATTCCGCTGACCCTGTCAGGAATATATGGATGGACTGGTGATTTAGTTAATTTCATTCAAGATTTATCATTGATTTATATTGTATTAACTTTTGTATGGTTCTTATTATCAGTGTCGAATGCAACCGTTGACTGGTATAAAAGTATTTCTGACACATCTTCAAAACCGATACTAGCCTATATACAGGCAGCAAAAATTTTTGTTTGGGGCTTTGGGATTATTATGATAATCTCGATTGTTATCCAAAAGTCACCACTTGCTTTGCTTGCTGGTTTGGGTGCAGCATCAGCTGTGCTTATGCTAGTGTTTAGAGATACGATAATTGGTTTTGTTGCAAACATCCAAGTCTCTGTATACGACATGGCTAGGCAGGGTGATTGGGTGACAATCCCAAGTTATGGGGCTGATGGTACCATTGTAGAACTTTCGGTTAATACTACAAAAATTCAAAACTTTGACAAGACGATTGTTACTGTTCCAACGAGTGCATTAATTTCAAATGGTGTTCAAAATTGGCGAGGAATGTTTGAGTCTGGTGGTAGAAGAATTAAACGTTCAATTAATATTGATATAGATACGATTAAGTTTTGTGATCAAGATTTATTATCACGTTTGAAAGGTTTGAATTATTTGGAGTCATATATAGATCAAGCTGAAAAAGAGATCTCGGAGTACAATACGAAATCGAGTGTTAATACGGATGTAATTGCGAACGGACGTCAGTTGACCAACGTCGGTTTATTCAGGCGTTATATTTCAAATTATTTAAGCAATCATCTAGAAATAAATCATGACATGTTATTTCTTGTGAGGCAGTTGCAATCAACTTCAACTGGACTGCCTCTGGAGTTATATATATTTACAAAGAATACTAGCTGGGTTGTTTATGAGGGTGTACAGGCTGATATCTTTGACCATATTTTTGCGGCTATGCCATTATTTGATTTAAAAACTTTCCAGGTTTTTTCAAGTCAGTCTAAAATATCTAAATAATATTTAGCGTAGATCAATTCTCATTTAATTATCGATATTCATTTTTGTAAAATAACTTATTGTATAAATGGTAAGTTAGTATGATTTATATATGTCTACTAGCAGAGTTTTTCTATGAAGTTTCAACCAAAATGGGTTGCGTGGGAAATTACGAGAGAATGTAATTTAACTTGTGTACATTGTCGCTCGAATGCATGTTTAGGTGCTTATCAGCATTTAGACTTTTCAACTGAACAAGGCTTTCGAGTGATTGATAATATTGCCAATTATGCAAAACCAGTTTTAGTTCTTTCTGGTGGTGAACCATTGCTCAGAAAAGATGTATTTGAGTTAGCTAAATATGGTCATGAAAAGGGCTTAAGGATGGCATTAGCCACTAATGGAACTTATATTACAGAAGAGATTTGTCATAAAATTATTGATGCGAATATTAAAATTGTATCGCTAAGTATTGATGGTGCTGACGCTAAAACACATGATCAGTTTAGGCAGCAAGTCGGTGCATTTGAGGCGACTATTTCTGCGGCTAAATTACTTAAGAAATTTAATATTCCATTTATTGTTAATTCATCATTTACCAAAGATAATGTCGAGACTATTCCAGAAACATACCAATTAGCTAAAGACTTAGGTGCGATGGCCTGGTATATGTTTATGGTTGTTCCAACAGGGAGGGGTGAGAATATTATCAATGATCTCTTAGATGCTGAAGCCTATAATGGCATGCTTGAATGGCATTATGATATGGAGTCTACTGAAGAGGATATGCTAGTTAGGCCAACTTGTGCGCCCCATTATTACAGAATCCGTTTTGAAAAAAATAAAGCTATTGGCTCTAAAGTAAAATCACGATCACTTTCATTTTCAACAGGCGGTTCTAAAGGGTGTATTGCTGGGCAGTCTATCATGACCATAGATGTTGAAGGTAATGTTCAACCATGTAGTTATCTCCCTTTAAAGGCAGGAAATTTATTTAAACAGTCCTTAACAGAAATTTGGGAAGAGTCTGAGTTGTTCAATAATTTAAGAGACTTCAAATCTTATAAAGGTAAATGTGGCAAATGTGAATTTATAAAAGTGTGTGGTGGTTGCCGCGCTAGGGCGCATTATATGAATGGCCATTATATGGCAGAAGAGCCGCTATGTGGTCATAAAAGTATTTTATATGCCTAATTATTGTTCCTAACAGTCTGAAATTAAAGAAATTTGCAAAATTATATATCCTCAACTATCCTCAAAATATTAGATGCTAAGATGAAGATAACCTGAGGAGTGAAGTTATGAATAAAAAAATAATGGCAATCGCACTTTGTGCTTGTAGTGTTAATTTTGCATTAGCTGAGTCAGTTGAGCCAAAAGCGCCGTCCAAAGCTAGAGCAGTGACTGGTTTAGTATTGGGTGTGCAAGCAGGTTTTGCATCAGGGTTTAATCCACCAGATACTAGAAATGTTTCTGGAACAAACTATAGCGTTTCAACTACAAGCGGAGGATTTAATTTTGGTGGATTGGTTGGATATGATGTTGCAATAAATGATAGATTCAGTGTTGGTGTTGAGGTTGATATTAATTATACCCCTGATATTTATAAGGAGAGTGCTAACTTTGGTGGTATTAGTGGGGATGACAGCTTGAATCTCTTGAATATTCCGATCATGGCAACAGCTAAATTTGTGGCACCTTTTGGTTTAAATGTATTTGCAAAAGGTGGATTAAATTATCAATATGCTGATGTTAGTTCAAGTTGTTCTGGTGTTCCTGGTTGTGGTACACAAACAGCTTCTAATTCTGCGTGGACTGGAGTTTTGGCTGCAGGTGTTGGGTATCAGATAAATACTATTAATATATTTGCTCAATATATGTATATATTTGGTAAAGATCTACAGAACTTACAAGATAATAAAGCAGTTGAGCAGGGTATTCTTACTGGTGGTGTTTCATACACATTGCCAATGTAGGTTTAAGCTAATCTTTATTTATAGTATTAAGAATTTTTTCTGCTTGATCAAAACGATTATTATCAATTAAGAAATGTGCATAACTAATTTTATAAGTCTCATTATTAGGCTCAGATTCTAAAATCATTTTATATAGTTTATTTGCTTTATTGAAATTATTGGTTATTGAGAATGCAATAGCCAATTGAGATCTCTCTTGATTGCTCAAAATTTCATAATTAGTATTCATATCTGCTAACTTAAGGAATCGCTCATAAATTGGTTTCGATTGTGCTCGACGATATGTGTTTCTTAAGCTTTCAGCATAGTTGAAAATATCTTGGGGTTGAAGTTTACTTATTTTATCAAGCTTTTGATAAGTAATTGATGCATCATAAAATAAGCCAGATTGATAGTAGTATCGTGCTAGCGCTTTTAACGCTAATGCATTCTCAGGTTGTTTTTTTAGAATAAGTTTATAGAGTTTCAGTTTAAGTGTATCATCCTTCGTGCCTGCTAGTGTTAAAGTTAGTTTTTCTAATTCCTCTGTTGAGAGTGAGTCAAGATCCATGTTATTAATGGTATTTGCAATTTCATCTTTTTGTTCTTGCTGAACTAGTGCCTGTAAATAAGCATTATTAGTCTTGCCAACATTAAAATGATCAGGGTATTGGTCAACAAGTTCTATACTGACAGAAGAAAGACCTAAATTATTTAAAAGAAGCAGCCATTCATTTGGATCTTTTTTATCATTGATTGCCCGCTGTTTTATCCAATCTATTTGCTTTTCGGTTAATGTTGGTCCCCAGATATAGAGCAGTTGCTGTACTTCTGTTGAATCTGGGTCTTTTTCCAATGCTAATAGCTTAAATTGTGTTTCCGCTATTTCTTTGTATCCATTTTCGAGAAGTGTGCTTGATATTTCCGCTCTTTTTTGAGGATTCAGATCAGGGCTTGATAACATATTTTTAGCTAAGTTTTGTAATTCTAATTTATGTTGATCGGTCATGATTTCAGATGAATGGTTTAACTCACTTAGTGCGTATAAATACATTTCTTGATGGCTAAAATCTGAATCAGCTAGAGACTTATAGTATGGAATCGCTTGAGTGATATTCTTATTCAGCATATATGCATTAGCTAGGTATTCGGTATTTTTTGTATTAGGGTTAATATCATACATCTTCATTGCAAGTTCCAGGGCAAGCTCATTATTATTGTAGTCGGATGCAACAAAATATAAATTCTGTAAATAGGGTAGTAATGGTCTAATTCGTTGAGAATTATTATCAACTATTCTCATTACTTTTGAGTTGTTCTCAGAATTTGGAGAGTATAATAAAGTTAGCGCCATGACCTCTTGAAGATCTTCTGGGTTTTTGAATTTCTCTATACCAATTTCTGGGTGATTTAAACCAATTAGGATGGTTGCATAATCTAGCTTATTAACTTCATAAAGTTCGTCTGAAGTTAATGATTTAACAATTGTCAGTGCAATTTGAGGTTGTTTTCGTTCAAGAAAAACTTTAGCTAATAATAATTTTTGGGTTGGGCTTAATATTGATGTGTCAACACTGTAAACAAGGTTGCCATTTTCATCAGCTTGAGCAGAAGGCACTGAAAGTAATAGTTTAATTAACGGACTGGTATCTACGATATATTCAGGTAATTTATTTTTTAGTCTCTCAATAAGTTGTGGGTCATTTAGTCTCAATAGACCCTCGATTGTCATTATTAATCTTTCGTGTGGAACATTCTCAAGATCAACTTTGCTAATTATTTTTGAGATAGTTTCACGCGTAGCAAACTCGGGAGACAATTGCAGCAATATGTATTCTACATTGCGAGGCAATTCATCGGTATTATATAACTGCATCAAGTAATCATATACGTATTGTTTATTCCCAATTGAATAATTTATTTCCATCCACCTTTCAAGGAATACAGGGTCTTTGATATGTTTTTCTGCTAAAGGCTCTAACAGTTGGTAGGCAATATTTGCAGCACCTATCGATTGTAAATATGCAGCAATTTTTACATTAGGTTGAATGTCATCTTTAGCATATGATTGAGCTAATTTTAATGCCTCATCACTTCGGTCAGCATCAAATAACAAAGTCATGGTTAATTGAATTGCCTCAGGTGTAGGTTTTTTCTTTTCTTGTATTAGCTGATACATAACATCGATGGCTTGATTATAATCACCATTTTTTGCGTATAAATAGGCTAGGTCATAGTAGTCTTTTTCAATGGAACTCTTTGAGTCAATAATTTTCTGAAGAATTTCTTTTTGCTTGCTATATTCACTGTTGTAATTATATATTTGTGATAATTCACGTGCTTTGTTAGATGTTGGTAACAGTTTCTGACTCGACTCAAGGCTTGACTGATAACGTTCTGGAAGGTAAGCCTGTTTGTATAGGTCTGTCATTTTGTCTCGTGCTTGAAGAGACCCTGGATGTATTTCAACATATCGTTCCATTAAAATAACTGCTTGTTCAATATTTCCTTCCTGGATGTTAAGCTGAATGAGAGGTACGAGTACATTTACACCATGATTGCCACTGTCCCATAGCTCAGTGTATAAATTCATAGACTTTTCATACGATTTGTCTAAAAAATAAATATTGGCGAATTCTAATTTAGATGGCTTTAGCTGAGGCAAGATGCATATCGTTATTAATGCGATAAGACCAACAACCCAAAGATAAACCTTATTAACCATAGCGTTGCTTATTTTTTAACTGACGCGATTATAACACTGGTGTTTATATTAGCAGTATTTTTGAATGTATTACCTGTAATTATATCGTCAGAAACAAATATTTTTAGAAATTATTCAATATATCTATTATGTTAGCTCATTCCTAAAATATTTATTTTTTATTTTGGTTCAAGATAAACTTTATTAAGTTTAAGTGTCGAGACATAGGGAATAAAGCCATTTTTTCGCTCTGTCTGGTATATATATTTAACTTTTTCTATATCTGTTGGACTCCAGTAATCTAAGCTAAACAGTAACAGGTTAGGGTGCGTGCCCTGAATAGTTTTTAACATTTTAACTGTTTGTTGATAGACATTTTCAGGGCGCATATTATAGTTGTCATCCTTAAAGTTTATATCTGTCATTAAGCTTTCAGCAAGTTCATAATCAATGTCATTAGCGACATTTGGCAGTATTAAAAAACCTCTATTCATCATAATTTTGATATGCGGGTAATTCAAACGAATTAATTTAATTAAATTAATTCCTGCGTCCATCATACCTTTATATTTTTTTGGATCAATTTCTTCTAAATATTCAGGATTATCCATCGTGTCTATAAATATACCGTCAAACTCTTGGTTGAGTATGCTGGGGATTATTTTATCAATGACGAGCTTAGCCCATTGTGGTTGGCGTACATCAACATAATAGCTGCCTGGCCAATTTTTATTTTCTTGAAGTAAGTATCCTGCATCTTTAGCTTGTTGGAAATAGGGTCTAATATTTTCAATTTCTCCAAGGCTAATATAACCTAAAATAATGTTATTTTTAGTTTTAACCAGATCAATGTCAGGGTGGTTCTGGCTATCTAGTACGATGAGTTGATACTGCTTTAATTTATTGATCGAAGCATCTTTAGAGTAATCAACAACCCAGTTTTCAATGTTTAAGGAAAATGCAGTTGTGAAGAAAAGTAGTAAGTAAAAATGAAAAAACCTCATTGATGAAGCTAGTTGGTACCTCTTAGTAAAAAGATACTTAATTTCATCTCTGAGGTATAGTGAAGACTATAAATTAATTTAGTCTTATTTTTTATCTGTTGTTTGTTTTACAGAGTCAATGCTAGCTTCAATTGCTTGAGCATATTTTTTTGAAATTGCTAAAGCATCTTCAAGAACATCTTTTGTATAAGCAAGTGTTTTTTCGTTTGCTTCTTTTGAGAAATCACGATAGAAGTTAGTTAATTCTTCAAATTTTTGAACACCTGCAAGTTTTTGTATGTTCTTTGTTGTATCAGATACAGCAGAGTTGATTGTTTCGAGGTTTTTACGAGTTTGTGTTTCTAATGTCTCGGTTGTCACCTTTTGTATTTCAGCTGCTGGGTTTGTTTCACCTGAAGTGAATTTTTTAAAGTTTTCAGTCATTTGGTTGATATAATCAGTTGTCATTTCCATTTCCTTTTGTTGCTATGCACAAAATTAATTATATCCAAGTGAAATTATAAGTCAAGAAAAATTTGTGCGATGCAATATAATGATTGCCTTATCATAAACAGGTGCTTGTAATATTCTCTAAAAGGATCCATCCGCTATAATCTAAATTATCATTTATATTTAAAGCTATAGTCTTATGCCAATATTCCAAGAAGCACTTATTTATCTGCTATTTGCAATTGTTATTGTCCCTTTAGCGAAACGTTTTGGTCTTGGTTCAGTGCTTGGTTATTTATTGGCTGGCATAATTATTGGTCCAATATTAGGTCTAGCAGGGGATGCGTCAGGAATACAACATGTCGCTGAGTTTGGTGTGGTAATGATGCTTTTTCTAATTGGATTAGAGCTCAAGCCAATTAAACTTTGGAACATGCGTGGCCAGTTACTGGGTCTTGGTGGCTTGCAGGTTTTGTTATCTATTTTATTAATAAGTATCGTCGCTTGGTTTATGAATAATGACTGGCACAAATCTATTACTATTGGGATGATTCTTGCTTTATCTTCCACGGCAATTGTATTACAAACACTTGGTGAAAAAGGTCTGCTTAAGCTTAGGGGTGGGCAAGCAGCGTTTTCTGTTTTGTTATTTCAAGATATCGCAGTCATCCCTATTTTGGCAATTTTGCCGATACTGGCACGCTCTCAAGATCATCATTCAGCAAGTAAGGCAGTGGTTACGCATCATATTCTTGCTCCACTTCCAGGATGGGCACATGCACTAGTTATTTTGGGATTATTTATAGGTCTAATTATTGTAGGTAGGTTAATACTTAATCCAATATTTAAATATGTCGCTAGGGCAAGAATTTTAGAAATATTTACGGCAACAATTCTGTTACTCATCATTAGTATTGCAGTGCTTATGAAATTGCTTGGATTATCACCTGCTTTAGGAACATTCATGGCTGGGCTGTTGTTATCTGAAAGTGAATATCGACATGAGATTGAAAGCCAGGTTATGCCTGTGAAAGGACTTCTTTTGGGTGTCTTTTTCGTTTCAATTGGAGCAAGTATCAATTTCTCACTTTTGTATGAAAATGCCAGTCAAATCATAATATGGGTTGTTTTATTATTGAGCATTAAATTTGTTGTTTTAGCATGCCTGGCGCATGTTTTTGGATATAAGAAGGGTGACTTTTGGTTGTTTTCTTTAAGTCTAACTCAGGCAGGTGAGTTCGCTTTTGTGTTGTTAACATTCGCGACTGGAGTCATGTTGTTAACGTTAAATGAAGCAAGCGTGCTGTTTGTGGTAGTTGCTTTAACAATGTTGACGACACCAATATTATTTATCCTGTTTGAAAAAATTATTATGCCAAGCATTAACAGAAAGAGCTCACGTGAGGATGATGTCATTGAAGATAAGGGGAGCGCTATATTAGTTGGCGTTGGTCGATTTGGGCAAATTGTGGCTAGAATGCTGAATGCAAACAATTACAGTACTGTTGTTGTTGATCATGATTCAAATATGGTAGAACAATTCCGAAAATATAAATCAAAAGCATATTATGGGAATGCATTAAAAATTGAATTCCTTGTTTCTGCAGGGTTAAATGAAGCAAAACTGGTCGTCGCAGCAACTGGAAATCGTTTGACACAAATTAAACTTGTAGAGCTTGTAAAAAAATATTATCCCCATGTTAAGGTGATTGCACGTGCGCTTGACCGACATCATGTTTATGAACTAGAGGTCGCGGGTGCTGACTTTATTGTACGAGAGCTATTTGACTCTTCTTTGGAAGCGGCTAAGCAAGCAATGATAATGATGGGTGAAAACCCTGAAAAAGCGGGTGTAAAAGCTAAGTTATTTAGAAGGCATGATGAAAAAACATTGCAAGAATTAAAGCAGGATTGGCTGGAGCATGGTGTGGATAATTATTATGTTGATAAAACCATAAGTAAAATTGAGGAGCTTAATGCGATCATTCAGGCTGAATCGAAGAGCAAGAAATAAATTAATCTATATACTAAACATATCGCAATACATTTAGAGTAAACATGGATATGTTTAAATTAGTATATCTTTGCCTAATGCCTGTTTTGATATTTGGTGAAGATCTACAAAGCCTTGGCTTTGATGCTAATGGTGTATCAACGGTTACCGTTGGTGCTGAGTCATTAGATATGGGGAGTCCTAATCCTCAGAAAAAAGCCGTTAGTACCAATATGAATAAACATCCTAATAACAGTAATGTTAACTTTGTAATGGGTGTTTATGAAGGGAATGGTATGATGGCTTATCAAGAAAATGGGAACCAAAGTCAAGATGGTACCGTTATCGATCCGTACTATCCTATTGGCGCTGGTCCTTATAATGGCGTATATGGCATGCCCTATGCCGGGCCAAACCCTGTCGTTGACTATGATACAGTCCCTGCATATTATCAAACCCCATACTATAGAAATATGATGCGTTAAAGCTATACTTATTGGAGTAAAATTCAGTTTCGTATATGGAGAAATTTTTTATATGCCACACGTGTTTGAACATTCCTTTCCGGTAAAGCATGAAGATATTTATTTTAATGGTCATGTTGCAAATGATGTCTATGTTCGCTGGATGTATGAGTCTGCTCTTCAGCATTCTATATATGTTGGTATTGATTTAGATACTTATGTCGAAATGAACACCATGATCGTTGTTAGGCGAAATGAAGTTGATTATTATTATCCGGCCTATGAGGGTGATGAAATCATTGTGAAAACTTGGGTAGACGAGCTCAGGCGCTCAAGCGCAACTCGATTTTTTGAAATTATGCTAAAGAACGATCGCAAGCTGTTAGTTAAAGCAAAGTCAATATATGTTAGTTTGAATCTGACAACTCACCGACCAATCTCAATGCCTCAGAAGTTAATAAATGAATTTGGCCTAGCTTAGATGCTCGAGTTAAAAATAAACAGATATATCAAATGTTAGTTCGCTTGTATGCTCTGAATTACGTAATCCAAGCCATCCATATTCAATCCCAAGCAAAACTTGTGGTGTGATAAAGGGTCTTTGTATGAAGGCAACAAATTCTTTTTCAACACCTTGGACAGCAAAACCAAATCCAGCTCGTCCTGCCAGTGGAAAGAAAAACTCTTGGGTATTGTATGCTTGCCCCCAGGATACACCAAAGACAGTGACACGATCATATATGATTGGTGAATATGTGGTCTGAACATACCAAGCATTTGCGAGGCTATTGTTTGTATAAGACTTTGCTCTTGTTAGACCTGCCCATCCAGTGAATAAAGCAATATCCTTATAACTTAGAAAGCCTTCAAAATTAAGAACGGAATTTGCATCTTGCCGAGATTGGAATGTAACATTACCGCTTACAGGGTCAAGTACTGCTTCGGTATTAACAGACATGCCTGTATTTTGGTTGTTTAGCATGAACGCACCGTTAAAACCATAAAGGAAGTCAGTTTCTGGCACATTTCCAGTATAGAATAGGCTATAAAGGAATGAACCATCATTTGCATAGTTCCCATTATTTCCTACTTCAGGGACAAATAGTGAAAAATAAGTATTTAACCCATTGTCAGAATATCCAAATAGAACATTTGGTAGCCATAATGGTTGAAAGTATCCTGATGTAATGCCTGCCATTAGTGGACCACCGCCAGCAAATCTGCCTAATGGGGGCCTGTTTTTACCAACACTTATAAAAAATGGAGATTCATCAAGGTTCCCAAATGTTACAAATGCATTTCGAATCCACGGATCTGTTAAGTCAAATGAAGATATTGTGATAAATGTTTGTAACCAATGATTAATATTTGCCATCACATCAAAGTTAATCGTAGTAACATTTAAATTCATACCATCTCGATAATCTCCAGTGGCAATGTTGCCATCATTTAGCGCGCTAAAATCACTGCCCCAGTTTTTTGTAGCATCTATTTGTATAAATCCGCCAAATACAAGCGCTCTGTCACCAAAAGCGGTTTTATTTTTCAGGAGTGAATATGGGACTTGAGATGATGGGTAAGCATCAAAAGTTGTTGATATGCCAAAATCGGAGTCATCAAAAACTTCAGTAATCATGCTGCCTTGGTTTCGTACATTTGAGGCCGTTTTTTCATCAAGTGCATGATTTTGCTCATGAGAAAGAGTAGGGATGTTATACCCCACAGGATGGATATTGGTTTTAATTTGTTTTATTTTTTTACTTTTGCCATTTATTTGTGATTCAAAGTTTTCAATCGCACTATGTAATTTTTTAGTTTCATGTTTAGCTGAATCTATTTGTAGTTTGAGGTTTTGGTGATTTAACTGCATCTGTTTTCTGAACGCATTAATTTCTTCAATAAGTGATTGGGGCTTAGATGTGGTTTTAAATCTAGATTGAGCTTGTTCTTTCGCCTTGTTTTTATTGTCTTCTTGAAGCATTTTAGACTCGTATATTACCTGTAAAGTAGAGGTATCACCTTGGGCATAACCTTGATTAATTAAGAAAAGAAATATTGATGCTGAAATTGCAGTTTTATAAGGTTTGTTAAAGAACACTGAGCTAAAAAGCTGTTATTTGTCGATAATTCAAGCTTAGCAGTCAATTAATATAATTCTATGAAATGTTAATCAATTTATCTGGTTTGTGTAAATACGCTAAATATCACAATCCCTCGTTTGCAAGTACTGTCTATTTATTACATAATTAGGCAAGTTTTTTCATATAACAATAACTATGCGTTTTATTCGTAAGAGTATGCTATCTATCCAGCATGCACCAACGGTAGCCACTATTGGTGCTTATGATGGTATTCATCTTGGACATAAAAAAATATTAGAAAATTTAAAGTCTAAAGCTAAAAGTTTGAATTTAATTTCTACGGTTATTTGTTTTGAGCCACTCCCAAAAGAATTTTTTATGGGGGATAAAGCACCAGCCAGATTAACTTTGCTAAGAGATAAGGTTGGAATGCTTGAGTCATTAGGTATTGATCAATTTGTATGTATTCAATTCGATAAAAATTTTAGTTGTGTTGAAGCAGAATCATTTATAGCAGAGATTTTAGTTCAATCATTAAATGTTAAATATCTAGTAGTTGGAGATGACTTTAAGTTTGGTAAGAATAGATTAGGTGACTTTGATCTTCTGAAAAAAAATGGCAAAAAACTTGGTTTTGATGTCGAAAAAACAGAGAGTTACGTTATTAATAACGAGAGAGTAAGCAGTTCATTAATACGTAGTACCATAAAAAAACATAACTTCAATCTAGCTAATCAGCTCTTAGGGTATAACTATTTTATATCAGGTCGCATCCTTCATGGGAAAAAATTAGGTAGAACAATTGGTTACCCAACAATTAATATTGGCATAAATCACAAGCTTGCAATAAGTGGTATTTATGTGGTTCAGGTCGAGCACAATAATCGTATTTATGCTGGTGTTGCAAGTATTGGCACTCGTCCAACAGTGCAAGGTATAAATCGATTGTTAGAAGTATATATTTTTAAATTTCGACAACAAATTTATGGAGAACATGTTAAAGTAATATTTCTTCATTTTTTGAGGTCTGAAGAGAAATTTGAATCGGTAGAAATAATGTTAAATCAGATAAAAGCTGATGAACAGGCCGCAATAACATGGCTGGCCAACAATAAAATAGGAATGCAGTGATTATGACGGATTATAAAAGCACTTTAAATTTGCCTCATACTTCATTTTCGATGAAAGCAAATTTGGCACAAAAAGAGCCAATGAGATTAAAAGAGTGGTACAAACAAGACTTATACGGTCAAATTCGTTCTAAGTTTTCAGGCAGAAATAAGTTTATTATGCATGATGGGCCTCCGTATGCGAATGGAGATATCCATGTTGGGCATGCGGTCAATAAAATTTTGAAAGATATCGTCGTAAAATCTAAAACACTTTCAGGTTTTGATGTGCCATATATTCCTGGTTGGGACTGTCATGGATTGCCGATAGAATTGCAGGTTGAAAAAAAAGTTGGTAAGCCTGGTGTTAAAGTAGATGCGAATACTTTCCGAAAAGAATGTCGTAAATACGCTAAAGCTCAGGTTGAAAAGCAAAAAACTGACTTTAAAAGATTAGGTGTTTTTGGGGATTGGGAAAACCCTTATCTGACAATGAATTTTAAATATGAAGCAGATATTGTTCGTACCTTAGCAAATATCATCGACAACGGTCATTTACAAAAAGGTTATAAACCTGTTCATTGGTGCTGTGACTGTCGGTCTGCTTTAGCTGAGGCTGAAGTTGAATACAGGGATAAAACATCACCAGCAATTGATGTGAAATTCAAAGTTTCAGACCACGGTGCTTGGGCAAAAGCATTTAAATTAGATGTTATTCCAGAAAAAACCTATGTTGTTATTTGGACAACAACGCCTTGGACGTTGCCAGCGAATCAGGCTGTTGCTGTTGGTAATGAAATAAATTATGTTTTGGTAAAACTGCCTGATGTTAATGAGGCGATTATAATCGCAGAGGATTTGCTCCCGTCTTTAGTAGAAAGAGTTGGGCTTGAAGGTTGTTCAATAATTGGCTCAGCTTATGGCGAAGCTTTAATTAAGCTATCAGCAGCTCATCCATTTTACAGCAGAAATGTACCTATTCTACCAGGTGATCATGTTACGACTGAGTCAGGTACTGGTTTGGTTCATACTGCGCCAGTCCATGGGGTTGAAGATTTTGCAATTGGAAAGGTTTTTGATTTGCCCTTGGATAATCCAGTAGGCCCAAATGGCTGTTATATAGAAGGTACAGAACTGTTTGCTGGTGAGTTTGTATTTAAAGCGAATGAGCATGTGGTTCAAGTATTGGCAGAAGAAAAAAGGTTACTCCATGCGGAAAATTTTGAACATAGTTACCCACATTGTTGGCGTCATAAAACACCATTAATTTTTAGAGCGACTCCTCAATGGTTTATTTCTATGGAGAAAAATCACCTTAGAAAACAGGCTGAAGCTGCGATTAAAACGGTTAAATGGGTTCCTTCTTGGGGGCAAAATCGTATTGAAGCGATGATGTCAAATAGACCTGATTGGTGTATTTCTCGTCAAAGGACTTGGGGCGCGCCAATTCCATTGTTTGTTCACAATGTAACTGGAGAATTGCATCCAGAAACACAATCAATTTTAGCTAAAGTAGCAGGCCTAATTGAAGAAGGTGGTATTGAGGCCTGGTTTAATGCAGATTCGGCTGAATTTATTAATGAAATAGATGATTATGATAGGGTCACTGACACATTAGATGTATGGTTTGACTCTGGCGCTTCAAGTGCTTGTGTCTTGCTAGAAAATAAGCAGTTATCGTATCCGGCAGATTTGTATCTAGAGGGTTCAGACCAGCATCGTGGTTGGTTTCAAACTTCACTATTAACAGGTTTGGCTAACAAAGGCGAAAAACCATATAGACATGTTTTAACCCACGGTTTCACTGTTGATGCTCACGGTAAAAAGATGTCAAAGTCAGTAGGCAATGTCGTTTCTCCTCAAAGTGTAATGAAAACATTAGGTGCAGATATTCTGAGGCTTTGGGTTGCTGCAACAAACTATAGCTCAGATATGACAGTATCTGATGAAATTTTAAAACGAAACGCAGATACATACCGACGTTTAAGAAATACTGCTCGTTTCCTGTTGTCAAATTTAAATGGCTTTGATCCTGAAAAAGACTTAGTTGCGGCAGAAGATATGGTTGAGCTAGACAAATGGGCAGTTGCAGAAGCATTGCGTGTACAAGAATTGATAATTCATGCCTATGATGAATATCAGTTTCATGTGGTAACGCAACTTATTCATCACTTCTGTGCAATTGAAATGGGCGGCTTCTATTTAGATGTAATTAAAGATAGACAATACACGGCTAAATCTGATGGGTTGCCCCGTCGTTCGGCGCAAACAGCAATGTACCATATTATCCAAGCATTGGTTAGATGGATCCAGCCAATAATGAGCTTTACAGCTGATGAAATATGGAGTGCAATGCCTGGGGAAAAATCTGAGGACAATGTGTTTTTGTCAGAATGGTATGACCAGTTATTTGTTTATACCAATGAGGAAGGTATTAATCACGCTTATTGGAAATTGATTATGCAGGTGCGTGATGAAGTTAATAAAGTGATTGAAAGCAAACGGAATAATGGTGAGGTTGGCGCATCTTTAGAAGCTGAAGTAACACTTTTTGTAAATAACGATCTATACCATAAGTTATCTTTATTGAAAGATGAATTAAGATTTTCGCTAATTACTTCAAGTGCCTCGGTGGTGAATGAATCTGATATAATAGAACCTGAGGGTATCGTTAAATCTGCTATTGAAGGGTTATCAATATTAGTAAAACCTTCTAAGTACCCAAAATGTGAACGTTGTTGGCACAGGCGTGAAGATGTGGGTAGCGAGCTAACGCACCCGACTATATGTAAGCGTTGTGTTGATAATATTGAGACAGAAAAGGGTGAGGTCAGACAATATGCCTAACCAAAAAAAAGGACAGCTTAGGTGGTTATGGATTGCAGTAGCCGTTATTGTAAGTGATTTTGTTTGTAAATTTTTAGCAGTTAAATATTTATCTTACGGTATCCCTAAAAAGATATTTCCTGGCTTTGAGTTAACGTTATTACATAATTATGGTGCAGCATTTAGTTTTTTAGATAGTCAGCCTGGTTGGCAAGTTTTTGTATTAGCTGCAATCGCTGTTATTGTCTCATTGGTCATCTTAGTTTGGATAGCAAGGTTGGATAGAAAGGACAATTTAATGGCTATTGGTTTATGCCTGATTCTTGGTGGTGCGCTTGGTAATTTATATGACCGATTAGCCTATGGTTATGTGGTTGATTTTATAGATGTGTACTTTAAGTCGTATCATTGGCCAGCATTTAATATTGCCGACACAGGTATTTGCATTGGTGCATTTTTTGTCATTTTGGCAACACTCTTTAATTCTAAAAAAAACAAATAAGGCATATTTTACGCCTGGTTTAAAAAAAAACATAATTTTGAATCTACTTTCTGTATTTTTATGAATTCCTTACTAAACTCAGTATGTGAAAAAGATAATTATTCAGGATGTAGCAATGTTAAAAAAGATTTCTTTTGCTGTTTTAGCTTCAATTGTTGGGTATAGCGCTGCCTATGCTCAAGACAGCAATGCTGTTATTAATAAAGTCGCCGATACTTATGCCAATAAGGGTGATGGCACTAGCGCGCAAACGCCACAAGATCTTGAATCAGCGTTTGCTCAATTAAAAGCTGAATGGAGAGCTCAGCAAGCAGCTGACCAAAAACGTCTTGATGCTTCCCTAGCTGAAAATAAACGTTTAGCTGAAAAGCTTAAGTCCTTAGAAGTACGATTTAATCAAATGTCAGCAGAGTCGACAGAAATGGCTTCAAATTCAGGGTCAAGTAGTGTTTCAAGTGACAATGCAGATGCAGATGACAGTTCTTACGATAGTCATTTGACTGTAAAACATGTGAAGGCTAAGACTGGAGATGAGCATAAAAACGCTCAAGTAAATGATGCTAGGCCAACAACTCTGCGTAATCAAGGTGGTGCAATCGCTTATATAGGTGATGATTCTGACTTTGGTCAAATGACCGTATTTGAAGCTTATCCTTCATCACAAGTACCATTATTCGTATTAAAAGGCCGTAATAATTTTGGTGATAGAGCGTTGGTGTTTGGTGGATACATTGAAGCAGATGGAAGTGTATTCTGGGGTGGAGATTTTAATGCAACTGAAAATGCAGGGGGAAACAGTACCGGAACTTATAATAATGGGTATAATTTAAATTTGACCACAGCCACACTTGATGTGATGGCAAATATAAATGAATATATTCAGACATTTTGGTCTATTACATCAAATGATTTAGGCACGCCTTATATTCAAAATGCTTTTGTTACTTTTGGTAATTTAAAAGAAAATCCATTTTTCTTTTCTGTTGGTAAGAGTAGGATTCCAATGGGTGTTTGGGCAGGTGGTGGTCCTTGGATTTCAGGTATCACTCAAGGTTACTTCAGACCAACGTTCTTCACAAATGCTATGGTTAGTTACTACAATGATGGGTTAAGCTTGAATTTAGCAGGTTTTGTTCCTGAAACAAGCTCGACGAAAGCCTTTACAAATGAAGGTGACTTTATGGTCAGTCTATTTTATGGCGACCATATTCCAGGGACAGATATGACTTATGGCTTTAATGCAGCCTATTTATATAATTATGCTAATACAGGAATGGGTTCAGCTAATTGTGATCTAAATGGACCAGTTGATACATATTGTCAAAGTAATTCTGGTCAAAAGCCCAGCAGTACTGGTTCAGTTGAGCTTACGTCCTCAAATATTAGTAATGGAGTACTCAATATAGAAGGTAATATAGGCCTTGATGATGTTGCTGTTTTTGCTGGTTGGTCAGGGTTTACAGGCACTAATGAACAAACCATGGGTAATTATGCCGGTGCTTGGTATATTCAGCCAACTTACTCTCCTGTATTATTTGATCAAGTTACTGTATTCGGTGTATCTTGGGGACAAGCTTATAATATGAACAATTTCTTCTTCCCAACAGCAGGCCAGGCTAGTTTTGGTATTTCTGTACAAGGTGTTCAACGAGAATTTGTTGCCTTTATTCAGCGCCCAATTATGACACCGCAAGTATTGCTTGGAATCGAGTATGGCTGGTTGGGTATGTATAATGGTGCGCAAACCAGTGAAGTTACCGTTGACTTATCGGTCTACTTTTAATACCAAACATAATTTTATCTCATAATTTAATTCTTTTTATTTACTCTTTATTTGCTAGTTTTTTATTATATTTAAGGTATAGTTTCAGTTATTACAATACTGGAGAATAAAATGTTACCAGTTATAGCAATAGTTGGTAGACCTAACGTGGGCAAATCAACGCTATTTAATGCAATTACAAAATCCCGTACCGCGCTTGTTTATGACATGCCCGGTGTTACAAGAGATCGTCAATATGGTGAAGCTTCACTTGATGAAAAACCATTTATCGTAATTGATACGGGTGGTTTGAGTGGCAATGATATTGCCATTGATGAACATATGGCAAATCAATCAATTCAAGCAATTGAAGAAGCAGATCAGGTTTATTTTGTCGTTGATGGTAAAGGCGGATTAACTTCTGCAGATGAATATATTGCTTCCTTGTTAAGGACACGTAATAAAGAAACGGCACTGGTTGTAAATAAAGTTGATGGTGTTCAAGAAGAATGTGCGCTATCTGATTTCTATCAGTTAGGTCTGGGTGAACCATTTCCCGTTTCAGCTTCTCACCGAAAAGGGATTAATCATTTACTTGAGGCAACGCTTTCTGAAATACTAAATGTGTCAGAAGAAGATACGGTTAAGCCAAAAGGAATTAAATTTGCTTTAATTGGCAAGCCTAATGTTGGTAAATCTACACTGACAAATAGAATGATTGGTGATGACAGAGTTGTGGTTTATGATCAGCCCGGTACTACACGTGATAGTATTTATATCCCATTCAGCCGTTTTGATAAAGACTACACCATTATTGATACAGCGGGTGTTCGCCGTAAAAGTAAAGTGGGAGAAACGCTCGAGAAATTTTCAATTGTTAAAACGTTACAAGCCATCCGAGATGCGCATGTGGTTGTTATTGTCATTGATGCTAGAGAATCTTTGACTGATCAAGATCTTCATTTAATTGGTTTTGCTATTCATTCAGGTCGTTCTATTGTCGTTGCCATCAACAAGTGGGACGGGATGAAATTGGATGATAAGGAACAGGTTAAGAAACAAGTTGATCGTAGGATGCAGTTTGTGCGTGATTTTGCAGATATTTACTATATATCAGCTTTGCATGGTACGAATGTAGGTCATATTTTCGAGTCAATTGATGCGGCATATGAAAGTGCGAATAAAAAATTGACCACTACAGACTTAACGAATGCACTCAAAATTGCAATGGAAGAAAATCAACCTCCAATGTCAGGACGTTTTAGAATTAAGCCAAAATATGCACATTTAGGTGGTCATAATCCACCCGTAATTGTCATTCATGGTACTCAAGTTGATAAGTTACCAAATAATTATCAGAGATATTTAATTAAGTTCTTTAGAGAAGCGTTTCAGCTAGTAGGGACACCGCTTTCACTTGAACTCAAAGCAACTGCAAATCCATTTGAAGGTAAAAAGAATAAATTAACTGAGCGGCAAGAAGATAAAAGAAGGCGCTTCAAGAAAGTATTAAAGAAAAGGGCGAGAAAGTCCTAAATTTATTTTATTGTTTTAATCAAGTTGCCAGACTATTTCTTAGCAGCTCTATATATTACACAAGCTTTAATTAAACGTGTGGTGGCTCCATTATTTCAATGGTCTTATCTTCTACAATATGTTCTTTTTCAATAAATTTATTTAACCAAGGTCTGGTAATCCACATAATAACCGCAATAACTAATGTCACTAAGCCAATTATACCAAATACATTCCCGTACATGCTTAAGCCTTGTGCTGGAGTGATTGTTTTAGCAAGCTCTGCTGAAGGGGCGGTTAGTGCACTTAACCAGCCAGCAATTGGGCCAGCAAGCATACTAGTTAAAAACCAAATGCCCATTACAATACCACTAATGGCTTTAGGGCAGAGTTCAGCAACCATTGCTAGGCCAAGTGCTGAGATTAATAATTCACCAGTCGATTGCAGCCAATAAGTTGCAACCATCCACCAAGATGAAATGATACCGTTTCCATCCATGAATTGTGGTATCCATAAAATAATGAAAGCAACCGCACATAATGTCATGCCTAAACAAAACTTTGTTACATGCGTGCTTGAGTGCTTATGGTAGAACCAAGCTAATAACGGAGACATCACCACAATAACAATTGGGTTAAGTACTTGATAGCTCGCGGCTGGAATGGTAAATCCTAATACAACTCTATCGACATTATGTAGTGCTAAGAATGTCAGCGACATTGGCATTTGGAAATAAAGTACAAAGAAGATAATCGCTTCAAGAATAAGTATAAAGCCTACAAACATTCTAATTCGGTCTTTACCTTTTAATGATAAAGCAGTCGCTATGTAATAGATAAAACCAATGGTTACAACGACTACTATTAATATAGTACAGACAGTGCTGTGAGGTAAAATGTAACCAATAATTAGCATAGCAAAGAGAGAGGCGATAACAACATAAACAACTTTGGACCATTTCATCGCATTCCTTCCGGCTGCTGATGATAAGTTAGCAAGGTGTTTATAAAAGACTAAATAATTTAAAATGCCAAGGAATAACCCTAAACCACATGATATAAATGCCCAATGCCAGCCAAACTTATCAGCAATAATTGGTGTAATTGACATGGATACAAACGAACCAATATTAACTGCCATGTAATAAACTGTCATGGCCGCATCTAAACCTTGAACATCATCATTATATATTTTAGAGACTAATGAAGAGGGGTTGGCTTTAAAGAGGGCATTACCTACAACGATACCGCCGAGGGCATAAAAAATAGTATTTTGATCAGCTAGACCTAATGATAAATATGAGATCATGAGTATGATTGCGCCAATTAATAATGTACGTTTGGCACCAATATACTTATCACCAATCCAGCCACCAATCCATACAAAACCATAGACGAAAGCAGCAAATGAACCAAAAATATAAAAACTTTCTTGATCTGAATAGCCAAGATGTTTAACAAAATAAAGTGCGAGAATGGCTTGAGTACCGTAATAACCAAAGCGCTCCCAGAATTCAACTCCCCAAATCACCCAAAATGATTTTGGATAACCTTTTCTATTTTTTGCTAACATATCAGCCATACAATTCTCCTGTTTAGCACCTATTTTAATCAGAGACGAGATAGTAATGACGAATCTGCTATAAAACCAGTGAAATGTTCTCTAATAGAAATTATATCGTATTTTCTAAGGTTTTAATTGGTATTGTCGCATGAATTCTCTTTGTAAAAGAGTTGCAGGGTCATCGGGTACTTGCCTTAACCATTGTTCCAATTCTTGTTGTTGTTCTTGCTCTTTCGGGCTTAAAGGAACTTCTTGAGGTGGCGTATTTTGAGGCTGTTCTTGTTTATTTTGCTCTGCAGATTTTTCAATATCATCTGCTGTTAAGTCATCTTGTTGATCTTGTTGATCTTGTTGATCTTGTTGATCTTGTTGA
>JAOMSY010000002.1 GCA_028355575.1 Francisellaceae bacterium
TCTCATTATGATACAAATGATGTTCCTGCAAGTGATTACGAGAGTGTCATGGAATCATTTAACCCTATCATGCAAGCTCAAAGTGATATTAATCAAACCAGTACTGATATTGGCTTAAATAATTTTACTAAAACTTATGGGCATCCTGAAATTGTCCAATTAGATCAATTCAATAGCGATCATGTTGATGCTTCTAGCTTAACAACAGCTGACCCGCAATATATTAATTTGCATTTATACTCCCCACAGGGTGGATACGGTCACAAAGAACAAAAAATTGATCTTGGCATCAGTAATCAAGGCTCATTAAGTTATTTGGCTTATCAAGTGACAAACAGCACAGGTGATTCAACACATTGGGCCAGTTATAATAAAGTTATTGCATTAAATGGTGATGCGCATAATACCTATGATAAAAACACCAACAAAGTCCTAAACCGTAAAATGGTTGTTGCTGCATTTGTTTATAACCAGGAAACCCAAGGAGAGCCTACTTTCAAAAGTTGGGGTGCTGATTGTCAGACTAATTATGCATCTGGAACGGCTATTTTGCATGCGCCAAACCAGATTAAACTATTTTATCAATCAGGTGGGGCGGTTCCTGCTACTGCAGGCAATGGCATTACCTCTGCTGATGATTTAGGTGACTGGGAGTCAATTGATGTCGGATCATTACTTTCAAATAGTCCGTCATATGTGGCTTTAGTTGATCAATATCCAGAATTATTTAGAGGTGACTCACTTAATTTGAGTAAACATATTCCAAGAGATATTGCGAATCAATTTACAATTAAAAGTATTAACTCAATTAACTATTGCCCTCAATTAAATAAAATAAATGCCTTTGCGCCTACTATCGGCGATGCATGCAGAATTATCCATGGTACAGGCACTATTGGCGGTATTGCAGACTTTGGTTTTATTATCCATTGGGATAAAAATAATGATATGCCACAAGTGTATTTCTATGGATTTAATTACATGCTTAAAAATAATGCTGTTCAGGCTTTAGATATATATTGTGGTTTGCTGTTACCATATATTGATTGGACGGATCCAACCGATTGCCCAGAACTTTATTCCATTATAAGAAGCGGTGCCTTTAACCATACTATGGACGCACTGACTTGTTACCATAACCCCAATTATAATAACGCAACTTCAATAATTGTTGGTTGTAATTTTGGAACAGGTGCTTCGTGTGGTGAAAGTAATGATGTAACAATTGATAACGAAAGCATTGCGACAAGGCTTATTGACCTTGATGGCGACTACAAAAATCAAAATGACTGTTTTATGGAATTTTGGAACTGCGATAGTCAGGCACCTCAATTCACTGTAACTTCAGATGGTAGTAATAACTTAGTCGTTAGGCCTACAGAATCTACCATACCAGCATGGACAGGTTTACAAAAGGTTGATGAATTATTAAAGAAAATAAACGCTATTTATAATAATAGCGGCAAAACAATTAGTTTTGATGATATTCGAATCGCCTTTGAAAATAAACAATTCAAATTTACTGCTCTAGCGCCAACAAACGGAACAGTAGATTACCTTGAAACTCAAATGGTGATGGCAATTGACCAAGGAATATTCCAATTTAATGCCGTATTCAATATTTCGCCAGCTGAAAAAGGAAATTATCATGCATTAAATTTAGATATGATCGGTTTTAATGACCCAACATTACTGAATACTAATAGTCTAGGGTTATCTTATATTACAGATAATTCTGACCCTGTTAATCCTAAGTGGGCAGACCCAATATCATTTAATGACCCACAAGTATCAATGTTTACCATTGGTGTAAATCATCAAGGTAAAGTAAATATTTATACTTCTGTGCAGTGGGCTAATGGAAATGATCAACCAATCAACCGTTTATATTCATTTGCCCAAGATCCGGGTAGTGATACAGGCCAAATGCTAAATTATGTTTTAGTAGATGGAAATATTAAATTGCTGTATCAAGGCTATACGGTTTTAGATCAAGGGATGAGAGTCCTTTCTTGGGATAATTATTTTCATGATCAAGAAGTTGTATATGTAAGGGCAAATAAAAAATCTGCTCAACGCAAAGCTGCATTTCAATCGGTTAGAAAATTGAATGGCTTAAACGATGGTACTAATGACACTGAGTACGTGTATGCATCCAAAGATTATATCGCAAAAAAATGGCATGTTATACCAACAAAAATACAAGCGAGTCAGGATGATCAAGAAGTTTGGTTAACAAGTAGTGTGCAATCAAAAGCACATCATATTGAATTGTTTGCAGTAAATAGTAATGGTCAAATTGTATCAATTGATAATGATAACCAATATGTTGAGGTAAGGTTTGACACGCCAGTTACGATTGTAAATAACTCTAACCCGCGCCAGCCAGAGAATATTGTGGCTACGCGGTTAAATTCTTATTTTATTAAACCAGTGAATAATAAAGTATATTTGAATGTATTTATGGATGATGCGGATACACCGCATGGTTTGACAATGTATTACCGTCTTGTAGATAAATCACAATTTAACGCTGATCCTGACAGTGGTGGTACTTGGAGTTACAACAGTAGTACTTCACAAACCCAGAGTTGGTACTGTTGTAATATTTCATATCAAGGTCATGCTCGCATGAGTAATGGCTATTCTTCTAACCAGAATTATTTTGATAATACAAACTGCCCAATTGATTCAGCGAATGATCCTGACTCAATAGCAAATACTCCAAACGCGCCTAGTAATTTTTCTAGCTGTAAGTCTTATGATGATGTTATAAAAAATAATATAAAGCAGGGTGCATCGAGTTCTTCTGATGATATTAAAAATTCTATGACGAATGGCTACGATAAAGCTTCAACTGAAGGCAAACCAACTAATAATGCAAGCCAAATAACCATGTTAGGTGCTAGTGTAGATAATAAAAATCCTTTAAATGGCTTATTATCGATAAATGGACAACAACCAACTGTTACTGCTTATAGTAATGGTGCGTTAGGAAGTATATGGAGTGATATAGGTCACGCAATATCTGACGCTTGGAATGCTATTAAACATGAAATTGAAGAAACAATTAAGTGTATTGAAAAGGATATATCAAATATTGCTGACCAATTAGGGAACTTAATAAAAGATATAGCCACAGGTAATTGGGATCAAATTTTTGCAGATATAGGTGCTTGTCTCATGTCTATTGCCGTATTGGTAGTAGATTGTGTTAGCTTGGTTATTGATGTTATAACTATAGTCGCTTTGGCGGTTATTACATTCCTGTTAGATTTACTTGGTAACCCAGGCCAAGCAGTTATTGATAACTTACTTAAGCCAGCTGATATAACAAATAAGGATTCATATATAAGCTCGAACGTTATCACTCCAAACTTGGCAAAACTCGATTTCAGTGCTATTGATACAGCGATGTCTGATATTGGGTCAACCCTGAGTAAGGGATATCATGACCTTGTTGATAGTTCTAGCGCGGCTTCAAATTTGAAACTAAATAAACGTCTAAAAAATAGGTTGAAGTCTAATATATTAGGACAATCAGTTTCTGGGCTTGGTGGATCATCTCAAACTGACTTGAATAACTATTATGACAAATCTGTAAAGATTAATTATGTGCATAACGAGTTATCTAAAAACATTCCACCAGATCAGCAATCTATGGTACAGCAAGCAAAATCATTCCAAGATACTGCGCTACTAAAATCATCCTCAGATTACTTTAATAGTCTAGGGACTTCATTCCAAAATAAGAATGGTAGTAAATTTACTAATGGTTTTGGTGGTACTGATAACTCTAGCAGCTTTAGCGTTACAAGCACATTAGCACCAGCTATTGGAGACCTTGATTTTAGTGACTTAAAAATTAGTGATTTTGTGAGCAATGGTATTGGATTTATTCAAAATACCGTTGATGGTGGTCTAACCAACTTACTACAGCTTGATCTAAAATCTGTGCTACCAGGTGGTTTAATACAATCAATTGTTCCAAGCGGGCTTCAAACAATTACGCTTGAAAAAATAATGGCGGTAGAGATATCGTTGCAGATTTACGTTATGGTAACCTTTGCATTCTGTACTAATATTTGTGACGACCCTATTAAATTTATCTCAAGTATTGAAGACCTTAAACCATTCTCATCAAGTGTATCGTTAACAATGGATAATGATACTTTGAAATGGCTGAATATCATTTCGCAAATATTTGGATTTTTGAGTGGTGCTTGGGGTATATTATTTGGATTTAGCGGTATAGCAGATATTGTAAAACCTGGTGAGCCATTATTTAATATACTACTTTCACAGATGTTGTTTTTCTTGTTGATGCAATTTGTAATGACATTTGTCATTATGGCTGGTACTGGAGCAAGTGCTGTTAATTTGCTATGCCTGTCTTTAACGATTGCTTCTACTTTAGCAAGCTTAATATGCTTGATGGCAGATGTATGTTTTGGCGGAACAATTATTGCATCAGTCTGCGGTTTTGTTGCAAGTGGTATTGGAATGATTAGCGGTGCTGTTTTATATAGTCAATCTGATTCAAATACTAAAATTTGTGGGTTAGCAATTATGGCTGGTTGTGTTAATGGTATGCTAAGTACTCTTAATATATTAATACAAGGGAACGAATATGTTGCAGGGATCAGTATTTTATTATCCTTAGTAGTCGCTTTTGCTGATGGTGTTTTGATAAATGGGGAGCTCTCTTAGCAATTTATAGTAGCCTAGATTCCCGCCTGAGCGGGAATGATGTACGTCGTGATTCAAGTGCGATTGGCCTGTCAAATACCTTACTTGAAAATTAAAAATAACTACAGCTAGTCAACAGCTTTGCCTGGAGACGCTGTTTCAATGCTCTTTATAAATTGATTTACTTTTTTCTCATTAATTGAACCTAAAAGGCCATATTTCTTATTATCAAGTGGCCCTGCAGGGTTATCATTAAAGAATGCTTGGTTAGCAGTAAAGTTATAAATATTATAATTCTGGGTAGGGATGGTTAGTTTAATATATAGTTTTGGTGCGCCTACTTTGGGAGTAACAGTGAAGTATTGTGCTACTGTCACTTCACGGTCAATACTGTCAAACTCACCATGGTAATGGCTCGAAAGTAGCCTAGTTATATCACCTAATTGAACTTGTTTAGGCATGGTTTTAAACCAGTCATTTAGTGTTTCGCTACGTAACTTAACATCTTTTGTAATGACTAAATTTTGATTATTTACGTTACCGACATGGTAATAATTAGTATTCCAAACATAGCCATTATTTTTAATAACTTCACCATATTTGTGATCATAACCAGCTTCAAAGTTTGCAACTTGATTATGGTCGCTTATTACATAAAGTGCTGGATCATCTTCACCAAATATATCTTGAGCATGCGCTTTTATGTCTTTAATGGTGGCATAATTTTCAAGAATATTTCTAACCGTTCTGGTTTCAATTTCATCAACACTACCGTGCTTAGGGTAGTGGCTTGCAGGGTCATTGACTAAAATGGTTAACCCTTTTTCATTCGTACCACCAGCAATATATGGATAAGTTGATTCTTGGTTATCAGAACCATAGGTCAAAGCCACATAGGCATATTTATTATTTGGTTTAAATATGGCGAGTCTTTCATAACCATTAATTGGCGCATCTCTATTTTTAGCAAGAATCGTACCACTACCTTTAACACTATCACCTGCAAAACCAACTGAGGTGCAAGCCCATGAATACGTTGTAATGAATAGTAATAAACTCGCCAAGACTAAAAGAATATTTTTCATAGATTGTTATCTTAATTTATGCCACAGGTATTAAAAAGTATATCAATAATTTTTGCTGGCTAGAAACTTATAAGGTCATTCAGATCATAGAAAACACTATCTGTCAACCATCCAGGCGGAAGGTATAAATAAAAATCAATAAGCCCATAATATGTTTGATTCAATTAAGTACATAAATAAACGGAGAGTAAAATGAAAGATAATATGAAAGAAGCAATTGATCGTTCAAAAGCAAAAATAATTGGCTATAAAGGAGACGTCCTTTTTTTTACTGGAAATCCAGCTTTTGATGAAAACGCATATAAATTCTATAATGATGGTGTTTTATTTGTACAAAATGGCAAAGTTCTAGACGTAGGTTACTACCTCGTTCTTAAGAGTAAATATCCAAATGCTGAAATTGTAGATTATACAGGTAAATTAATTACTCCAGGTTTTATTGATAGTCATGTTCATTATGGGCAAATGGAAATGGTTGCAGCGTATGGTGAGCAACTAGTTCAGTGGTTACAAAAATATACAATCCCAACTGAAAGAAAGTTAGAAGATAATGATTATGCAGAATTAATTGCAAATATATACTTGGATGACTTAATCAGAAACGGTACAACGACGGCATCAGTATTCGCTACAATTGCATCTGGTTCAAGTGATGAACTTTTCAAAGCATCATTAAAAAGAAACATGCGGATGATTGCTGGTAGTGCTTTCATGGATGAGAATGCGCCAGACTATGCTCGACTGCCAGCAGTTCAAGTTTATGATTTCAATTCAGACTTAATTAAAAAGTGGGATAACAATGGCCGATTAAATTATTCTGTAACACCACGGTCTGCGTATTTACTAAGTGAAGCGGAAATGGAAGCATCTTCTGCTGTAGTTAAAGCATTCCCAGGAATACGTATACAAACACATTTAGCTGAAAATAAAGAGTCAGGCGATATGGTTCAAAGAATGTTCCCAGGCGTAAAAGACTATACTAGTGTTTTAGATAAATATAATTTATTAACAGATAAAACCACACTTGGACATTGCATTTGGTTAAGTGATGAAGAGTTTCAGTTAATTGAAGCAAGAGGATCAACATGTGCATTTTTACCAACATCAAATCTCTTTCTTGGTAGTGGGCTATTCAATTTGCAAAAGGCGAATAAACATGGCGCAACTGTTGGTTTAGGAACTGACTATGCTGCAGGAACATCGTTGTCAATGTTAAAGACAATGGGTGAGGCATATAAGGTAACACAGCTTAGAAAGGCTTTTGTAGATGATCCAAGTACAATTGAAGTATTAAGCCCGCTTGAGAATTTTTATCTGGCAACATTAGGTGCAGCAAAGGCTTTATCTATTGACGAATATGTTGGTAGTTTTAAAGTTGGAATGGAAGCAGACTTTATTGTGTTAAATCCGAAGGCAACGCCTGCGATGGAAATTAGATCAAAACAAAACCATTCTATTACTGATGAGTTATTTGCGTTTCAAATTATGGGCGCAGACAGGGCTGTACAACATACATATATTATGGGTAAAAAAATGAAATAAAATTTATTTCAAAATATTTACTTTCAAAAACAAAAATTAATCTAAAATTTTAAGGAAAAATAAAATGAAATCTTTAGGCTATATAAGGTGGCTATGTACTGAGTTCTTTTTTACAGTCAGTATATTTTCTGCCATATTATTTGGAACGTATGCAGCTCAAGTGCAAAGCAATAATACGCTTAGCACTTCTCAGTTAACCTTACTGTCCGGTATCTTTTTTAGTGTGTTTGCTTTTTCGCAATTAATCTCAGGTTTTTTAATTAATAAAATATCAACCAAAGTGCTTTTAGGTGTATCGGGTCTACTAGCAGGAATAAGTGCGCTAATTTTTGCTTATGCTACAAGTTTTCCTCTATTAATTGTGTCTCGCTTAATGATGGGGCTTGGCTTGGGTTGCTCCTTTGTGGGTGTTTTGTATATTATTCAATTGGGGTTTAAAGAGTCACAGTTTGCATTTTTCTCATCACTCAGCCAAAGTATTTCAAATATTGCAGCTGGTGCACTGGCTGTATTTGGTGGCAGAGTATTAAGCACATTTTCTTATCACTCAGCATTTATGGTGCTAGGTATATTGCTGATTGTATCTGCTGCTATGATGATGACTGCTTTACCTGGAAAGCCAATTCTTAATAAAAATGATCAAGATCAAATTGGGTTCTTCACATCATTAAAATTCATTTTTGCAAAGCGTAATTTTTGGCTAGCTACTACATACTTTTCAGGAATATTTGCCACTATTTTAACTTTCGCAGATCTATTTAATGTTAAATATCAGGTGGATGTGTTTAATATGCCTCAATATAAAGCAATAATGTTAAATGGTTTAATTCCTCTTGGTATCGCAATTGGTGGTGTAATAGCTGGCTTTTGTTCCTCTAAGTTACAAAAAAATCAACTCGCTGCTTCATGTTTTACTGCATTACTTTCATTATCGTTATCAGTATTATTGTTAGTTGATTTCCCACATGGTGATCAATATTTGATATGCTTATTTTTCCATTTATTGTTTGGAATTGGTTGTGGCGGTGCTATGTTAGCGTTCCAAGAGATTCAATATACAATTAATAAGCCACAAATGAGACCTTTAGCAAACTCACTTGTATTAACAATAGCATATCTTTTTAGTGGGATGATTCTACAGCCTTTGGTTGGTTTTTTTATTGGTAACGTTAAATCAGAAAATTTTGATTATGCCGATGCTACTCAACAACAAATTGCCGCCCACGAGTCAACATTTCAAGCAGTATGGCATCAATTTGATAAAGGCTTATTTATTCTAGTTATTATTGTAATCATAGGTTTTATTTGCAGCTTATTCTTCACTAAACCAAAAGCTATCGCAAAAAACTCCTAATCAAGCCTCACTGTGTTTTCTATAACTATCTCCTATTGCATAATTTTCAACCAATGTCAATCCCCTTAAGGATGGATTACCATTTAATCAATATTGGTTGATAATACGTTTAGACCACAACGCAGGAGTAGATATGAAAAACATTAAACTAAAAATTATAAAAAACATAATTCTAATAACAGGTTCATCTTTAATATTTGTGATGAGTGTTGCTACATTAAATAATGACATAAAACATCATACATCTGGCACTGAAATGATGAAAATGACTCAGTATAATCCGATGTCAACAATGGCAACTAAATTTTAAGTTTATCAATCAAAGCGGAAATAAGACTTTAATTAATAAATCTCTAAGGAAAAAATATGTTATCAATCAATAAAATCATGTTTAAATCACTAGTATCATTAACTGTTGTAGTGAGCGTATTATCAACAGCATACATTGGGTTAACTTGTAATAACATACACGACTCAGAGCTAACTTCTCAAAGCCCTCAACATAGCGCTATTGTTCTGCCAATTGGTAGAATATAGTTAAACTAAGTTCAAATCTTGCTAGCGCATTGACTTAATACTTGGTAGGCGTAAAATTTTAGCCATGCAAATTAAACACTTTGTTTATGAAATTTACAAATACTCAAAATTATATTGCCAGTCACGACCTTAAGCTTGCTGTAAATGCAGCGATCCAATTAGAAAAACCATTACTAATTAAAGGTGAACCGGGTACAGGTAAAACAATGCTTGCGCAAGAAGTAGCTGAATCACTTAATTTGCCTTTTATACAATGGCATGTTAAATCGACAACAAAAGCACAGCAGGGCTTATATGAGTATGATGCAGTTTCTCGATTACGTGATTCACAGCTCGGAGACGAGAAAGTAAAAGATATTTCTAACTATATTGTTAAGGGTAAGCTTTGGGAAGCATTTGAAAGTGAAACACCGGTCGTTTTATTGATTGATGAAATTGATAAGGCGGATATTGAGTTTCCAAATGATTTGTTGCTTGAGCTCGATAAGATGGAATTCTATGTATATGAGACAAAGCAAGTTATAAAAGCGAAGCATCGACCAATCATTATTATCACCAGTAATAATGAAAAGGAACTGCCTGACCCATTTTTAAGAAGATGTTTTTTTCATTACATTCAATTTCCTGACGCTGAAACATTAAAACAAATTGTGGATGTTCATTACCCTGATATAAAAGAAAATCTAACTAACCAGGCAATCAATTATTTTTATCATATTCGTGATCTAAATGATTTAAAGAAAAAACCCTCCACATCAGAACTTTTAGATTGGTTGAAGTTGTTAATGCTTGAAGATGTTGATCATAAATCGCTTAAACAAAATCAGGCATCTAATGAATTACCACCCATGCATGGTGCGTTATTGAAGAATGAACAAGATGTTCATATCTTTGAGCGTTTAATGTCTATGCTAAGGCGTTAATAATATGCTAGTGAAGTTCTTCCTTCATTTAAAAAGTCAAAGTCTACCTGTTTCTATTCGTGAGCTCTTGGACTTATTGAATGCGCTACAAAAAAATCTCGCAAATTTTTCATTAGACGACTTCTATGTGCTTTCACGCGCTATTTTAATAAAGGATGAAAAATATTTTGATAAGTTTGATCTCGCATTTGGGCAGTATTTTAAAGGCGTTGAATCACCATCTGATTTATTAGATAAGGAAATACCCAAAGAGTGGTTAGATAAAATGCTGGAGAAGCATTTATCTCAAAAAGAAAAAGAACAGATTAAATCTCTTGGCGGCTTTGAAGAAATTTTAAAAACATTTCAAGAGCGATTAAAAGAACAAAATGAGCGTCATCAGGGAGGGAGTAAGTGGATTGGCACAGGCGGAACCTCTCCATTTGGTGCTTATGGGTATAATCCAGAGGGCATACGTGTCGGTCAAAATGAATCACGCCACCGTAGAGCAGTTAAAGTCTGGGATAAACGTGCATTCAAAAACTTAGATGAAGATACACAACTTGAAAGAAGAAATTTAAAAGTTGCGCTTAAACATCTACGTGAGTTCACCAGAGAAGGGCATGCTGAAACCTTAGATATGGATGCCACTATTCGTGCCACTGCGAATAAAGCAGGGTTTTTAGATCTTCAAATGGTGCCTGAGAAAAAGAATAACGTTAAAGTGCTGATGTTTTTTGACATTGGTGGCTCAATGGATGACTTTGTTGAGCTGTCACAAGAATTATTTTCTCAAGCAAAAGATACATTTAAGCATCTGGAATACTTTTATTTTCATAACTGTTTGTATGAAAATATATGGCAAGATAATAGACGACGTTTTGATGAAAAGATCAGTACTATGCAGATGCTTCATAAATTTGACTCAGAATATAAAGTCATCTTTATTGGTGATGCTAGTATGAGTCCGTATGAAATATTTTATGAGTACGGTAGCGTTGAACATATGAATAAAGAAGCTGGTAAAGTCTGGTTGGAAAGGGTAAAACAATCATTCAAAAATCTTGTGTGGATTAACCCAGTTCAAAAAGACCATTGGCACTACACGCAAAGTATTGGTATGGTGCAGAAAATATTTGATAATAAAATGTTTCCTCTCACTGTTTCAGGGATAACTGAAGCCATGAAACACTTAAGCTGATTTACTAGAAAAATCATATAATTAACGTTATTGTGAGCATACTAAGAATGATGTAGCGATTAAAATGTTAAATCGGAAACTCGTACCCATATTTGTAATTATATTTATTGTCATCGGTTTTATTGTTATTTACTTACAAGTTGGTGAAGAAAAACCAGATTTTAAAGCTATAAAAAATACAACTGAGCGCAAACAAGCATTCATAAATTACCTATTGCCCTATATTAAGGTAGCTGAAAAGGACATTTGTGACCAGCGTGAGACGGTATTGGCAAAACTTAAAATAGTTTCATCAGGTAATAAACTCTCTACCAATGAGTATAACAATATTGCTGAAATAGCGAAAAAATACAAACTAGTTATTGAAAATCCGATAACAGAAATGAATTTAAAGGAACTTTCAAAACGTGTAAATGTTATTCCGGGCGGAATGGTTCTGGCACAGTCTGCGCTTGAAACTGGCTGGGGAACTTCTCGTTTTGCTGCAGATTATAACAACTATTTTGGCGAACATTGTTTTACTGAAGGTTGTGGTGTTAAGCCCAAACGCCAATCTCCAAATAAAATTGATGAAGTTGCCATTTATTCAACGCCTCAGAATAGTATTTCTAATTATTTATTACTGTTAAATAGCAGTAAGCGTTATACAAAACTTAGGGATATCAGGTCTGATCTATTGAATCAAAACAAACCCATTAGTAGTCTGACATTAATAAATGGATTAGGAAGTTACTCTGAATTAGGTTTAGATGAATATAAGAATAGATTGATTGGTGTTATAGATTACAATAAATTAACGCAATACGATCAATACAAATGTGATTCTAATTAATAATTTGGTTATTATTTTATATGGATACCATGAAGCGCGAATGGCATTTTAATTGGTAAATATGCTTTATAAATTACGGTTAAATTTTTTGCATCTAAAAAAATGATATAAGTTTTATCTTGATTGGTATCAAGAATATTCATAAATATAATCCCATCATCCTCGGTTATACCTTTTGGGTTTCGTATAAAAATTGGTTCTGAAACATATTCACCTGTTTTAAATAATAATTGTTGGTCAATTCCAGTTTTGACATTTATTTTAGCTAGGCCATTTAGGAAATCATTTGGTGTTTTTTTGTTTATGATTGCTGCATATAAATATTCATATTCTTTAAGCGCATATTGCATATTTATTCGAGGAAATTCGGTTGTCTGATCTGTGATAACGTCCTCTAAATAAGTATGGTTTTGAATATCAACTACATGTCGCTTAAGTTTGGTTGATATATTAATTTTTCCAGCGTTGATATTTTGTAAATAAAAAATATCATAAGGGTTTATTTTTTCATCATAGACAATTGAATCTAAATAAATTTTACCATCTCTTTCAAAAGCATTAACTGAATGTAGAAAAATAAAAGGTTGGTGCTTGATGCGAGTTATTTCTCCGTTTAATCGGTTTATACATATAAACTCGCACTCTGCTTGATGATCGTAGTAAAGTGATTCATTAAATGATTTAATTAAAAAGTCAAAGCCCTTGGCACGAATTGGTCCGGCACAAATAATAATATAATTTTTCGTTAGGAATATGCTATGCGAATAAAAGAAATCTTTGCTTTTGAATTCTGCTGTTTTTTCTCTTTGAAGGCTGTTCTTTTGTAATTTGAATATGGTGTATGTTATTGATTTTCCGAAATCGACTACAAAGTTAAATTGCTCTCCAGTTTCAGGGTCAAACTGAGGGTGCGCACAAGTAACTTGACCTTTAAGCTTATCTTTATAGGTAAAGTCTCCTGTCGTGCTTAAGTCTTTTGGGTTAAACTCCATTGCGCTAACAACTTCTGTTATTGCAAGTAAATGATTATCTACCTTCATGAAATTCACATTACAATTAGACTTCTCAACCGATAAACCCAGAAGGCTACGAACAATATGAAATAATTTTTTGAAGATATTTTTAGGTGCAACGGTGGCAAATGTATTCTGTTTCATTTTATCAGTTACGTTATAATGATATTCATCTGATTTAATAAAAGAATTGCTAAGGTAGATTGCATTATTTTTAAATTCAAATTTATAAATCATTCCTAAACCATCAAACCAATGGTTTAGCTTTATTTTACCTATTTCAAATTTAGCTGGCCCAATCCTTAGAATATCGCCAGAATACCAGTTGGGTAAATTATTAACTTCTGCAGCTAATTTCATCGGCGTATATTCATCAGTAAGTGTTTCGAATCCTGATCTGTAATTCGGTATCATCTTGTATTCTCCAAAATTCTCTTGAAGTGGGTTATGACAAAATTGTTTATTGGATAGTTAACTTATAGTTTATAGCCACTTAATTTAATTAACTATTATTTATAGCTAACCCGACAGAGTTCTAACACTTTTTGCTGAAAGAATAACATTAAGTCGAAACCTTCAAAATATTATAAACTAGTTGGCTAGAGGTTTTTGCTTTATAAATTAACTTTAACTGATGTAAATGGTATCTAATACTGCGTTCAGATAACATCAATTTAGTTCGAATATCTTGGTTTGTATCTCCTTGAGTTAAATAATGTAAGATTTCTTTCTGTGTGCTCGTGATTTGAAGATGATCAAATTCGTGGTTAACTGTCTCAGGCTCAGCTTGATTTTCATTTTTTTGAATATATTGCTCTAGAAAGTTATATGCCTGATCGTATTTAATTAAAGCTTTATTAACTCGTTTAATTCTCGCATAGCCAAAGCCAGGTACATTCTGTAATTTACTGGTTTTAGTGACTGTTTTAAGGTTGTCGATTGATGTAATATTATACCTTTCCAATATTGATATAATACCTGGGGTTAAGCCATATTTTGATAATTCTTTCAACATTTGGATACTGTTAAATTAACGTTAATTGGAATATAAATGTTTAGTATATTCCGTGCAAATTAGTTTTATATAGTCAGTATTTACTACTCAATTGGTATATAAAGCGCGTTAATATTTATTACTGTTTATAAAATCATTGCTTATTAGATACAATATATTTATTAGGGGTTATGTGAATAATAGATGTCAGATAATAAAAATATACATTCAGATTCTATTTCAAATAAAGAGCAGATACTATTTCTGAAGAAATTATTGGAGCCATTCCCTATATATGACTTTGTGTTTCTTAGGATTTATAAGAATAATACAATGAACATTGTTTCTAGTTTAGATGCTGATTGCCTATCTGAATTTATCCATAATCTAACGATACAGAGGCTGGTCTTAAATATAGATGCTATTTCAAATTATACTGTTGCGACAGATGAGTTTAGTTTGGTGAAAAATAAAAAAACATTTTTGATCCTTGAAAGGCAGGTCTTTTCATATAAATTCTCAATGGTATATATATTGGATAAGGATGCTTATGACAAGCTAAGTAAAGAGCATATGGCAAAGCTTATAATCATGCTAGGGTCATATAATAAGCTGTCATATAGTATGTTGCGATGGAATGAGATTGTTCCATTTAAATGTTTAGACTTTCCGGATTATTGTGCAAAGAAATCATCTCTACCTATGCACAAAATTAATTTTACATTAAAAAATAAATTCAATATTACGAATACTGAATTCGAGTATCTAAAGCTTATAATCACAGGTTGTACATCGAAAGAAATTGCCTTGCATATCAACAGATCACACCGATCGATAGAAAATCAAATTTATCGCTTACAAAAAAAATTATCAGTATCAACAAAAGAGCAATTAGAAAACCTTGCTAGAATAATCCTATGTGAATACACGCCAATATAATGGATAAGTTCTAAAAATATCAATGTTGCTAGCAAGATATATGTAAGGCTTAACCAGTTGCGTCTGCCATATAATCATTAGTTCTTTGATATATGGAAGTCGGCATATCTGATTGCCATGACTGCGTTGCTTGTGTGCTTTTACTTCCTGAAACAGATTCTTTTAATCTATCTTTCCAACCTTTTCCTGAAGTCTGCTCAACAACAAAGTCACTTCCATCCCTGACAACTGATTTGAAAATAAAATAATTTAATCTTGTTGCATAAGTAGCAGCTAAACGCTCCTTGGTATAGCTGTCGCTTTTGATATTGAATGTTTCAGCAACGGTCTTTGTTTCAAAATCATTTTTAAATAATGAATTTACATCATTCATAGCTCTTGGATCTTTTATCAAATTTTTGTTAAGACTATTTGCTTCAAATCTAATACTAATTGCCTCTTTAAATCCATTGAGAACTTTTCTATTTTCTGAGAAATTATCTAACAGTTGATTTGATGACAAGTTATCCTCAGCACCAGATAGTTTCTTCAGCTTGGTGTTATTTATTAACTTGTCAGTTACTTTGCTTGTAAAACCTTCAGCAATACCTGCAGTTAATGATGAAACACCTATATTGACTAGATATCCACTAGTATTAAACGCTTTTCCTTGAATTGCGTCGGATGCCATAGAGCCAGTATCATAAACTGGGGAAGAAGCAGCTCCAGCTAATAAACCCGTTGGTAATGCTGAAAGACCAGCCTTTGCACCTAGTCTAAAGATAGTTTTATCTACACCCATCCCAACTGCTGATGCAGCTAAATTTAGACCTTGATCCATAAAATATACGCCCCATGATTTACCATCATCTTGAGCACCATTTATAGCAGTATCTATAAATCCAAAAGCGCTATTTACCAAGTTATTAGCACCTGCCATTAATAAAACTGGGGAAGCAGTGGCTATTCCAGCAGCAATCGTTACCACGCCAATAGCAAAATCTATGATTGCGCCCAGCCAATTTAAAATGTGCCCAGTAGGATCAGTGTACATAATTGGATTGTTATTGGCATATACATAGCCATTTAATCCGCCAACACCAAGTGGAGATGCAGAGTCATATTTCATGAACCTTGCTAGTAAAGGGTTATAAGCCCTGTAGCCATTACCTAAAAATTGATATCCTGTTTTTCTGTCTGTTAATTCGCCATTATAACCTTTGGAAAGTTGCTCTATATTTAATAATTTATTTTGCGTGATATTTTCCTCATCTTTCGACTGATTCGAAGAAAAGCCGAATGGAAGATAAGTATGGAACCCATTCATATTACCTGATTCATCCATAACGCTAATGACATTATTGCTCAGGTCTTGTAAATAATATTGCCAGTGGCCATTTATGATTTGACCGGCATTGTTATAATGGTTAACCTTACCATTTTGTATTTCATTTACTGGCTTGTCTGAAGCATAGTAAACATAAATTGGTTCACCCCCAGATTCTTTATTACTAATTTGCCTACCAGAAGCATCATAACCGTAACTAATAATTCCCTGGGTTGCATTTTGGTTAGAAGGAATAACTTGCATGAGTTGATCACGACCGTCATAAACAAGTTGGTTACCGCCTTGGTCTGTGATCATGTTACCTTGGTTGTCGTACATTAAGTTTACTGTTTGCAAATAATTGGTATTTTCATTGCCATAACTAGTAAGCTGTGCCGGGTTATTTGTATTGTCATAACCGTAGTGGACAGTATTGGTTAAGTTTTCTCCTGTATTAGACTTTAGCTGTTCTTGTATGTCTAATAAATTATTCATCACTCGATCATAGCTAAAATGCTGTGACAATACATAATTACCTTGTTCATCCTTTGGGCAGTAACTTCCTGAAAAACCTAAATCTTGGCAAGTATAACTAGTTAATTGCCCTGATTTTGGATCATACCCATAATGGTATTGTGTGTAAGGGCGAATAATTGTAGTGATTCTAGCATCATCATCATAATCGTATTCAAACTTATAAATATTATTCTCTTGCTGATCAGTAATCGAAATGGAATTTAATAAAGGTAAACCTGTCCTTGTTTGCCCATATTCAAAGTTTTTTATCAACTTATCATTGGTTTGTTGTATAAGTTGACCAGTTGCCTGATATACATTTTGTATTTTATGCTCACCTGGATTATCCGTAATCGTGGTGATTCGACCTAAATTATCATATTGATACAGTGTGCTAGTTTCAGACAAACTATCATCAATACTTTGCAGTACGTTATAACCGTTGTACTTCCAGTTAGTTGTCGCAACTGGCTGATTTGACATTAGGTAACTAACATTCTGAGACTTCAATGTACCATCAGGGTAATAATCAAATTGATACAAACTGTTATTATTACTGACACTTGTTACTTGATTAGGCATATTTTCATTCGCGTAGGTATATTGAGTTTTATCCTCATCAAATTGAGTGCTGATTAGGCGACCTAAATTATCATAACTGTAATGAGTAACTTTGCCATTCGCATTGGTTGTAGAAATTAATAAGCCATTATTGTCATATTCATTCGTTACTTTAAAACCACTGGCATTTGTTGTACTAACTAATTGACCAAGCGAGTTGTATTCACGAGTAGCTAAAGTATAGGTATGATTTGTTTTATTATTTGTCACGCTTACGGATGAAATTTCTCCTGAAAGATCATCGTAACCATAATGAATGGTACTGTCCGTTGTCGAAACATGTTTATTGACTAATTTATTTTGTTCATCATATTCATATTTTGTAACAAAACCGTGACTGTCTACTGTACTAACCATTTGTCCGGCATTATTATATTGTGCAGATTCATGTTTATAGAAAGCATTTTGATTGATTGCTTCATTAACAAAAGCTGCTAATTCTTCAGAATCAATTATTTTGCCTTGTAACAAATTACCAGTTAGCTTTGTTAACTTATTTTTTAGGTCAGTAGATGTGTATACCAGTAACCCTGTTTCGAAAGTAGCATCCGGCTTTACTAAAAATGTATAGTTATCCATTTTATGATTAGCTGTACTCGTTTGTTTAACTGTAAATGCATAAGCTATACAACCGCTTGATCGACCATCTGCTAAATGACATAAGCTATTTTTGTTATCAGTCGCTAGATCATTACTAACTAGATGGTAACTAATATCTCGCCCATAACCACGGTCATGTATTTGTATATCTGCTGATCCGTCAGCATTTATTTGTGTAATAGGATCACCTAAAGCGTCATATTCAAAATTAGTATAAGAGGGCTTATCTTTATCGATATAGAGTAGGCTTTGCTCAACCTGGTTAAACTCATTGTAATACGTTCCACTTATGGGAATTAGCTGAGCGCTCTGGTTTATATCTGAACTTTCTGTAGCAACTTGTCTACCTAAGCTGTCTAAATATATTTTAACTATGTTGCCTTCAGGGTCTGTCTGCGTAATAGTCATTAGCCCATTATATGAGTTCAAGTCATAATCATAGTGTGTAACTAATGGGTGGTTACTTTGGCTTAAACCTGTCACATTAACAACACGACCAAGGGCATCATATTCATAGGTTTGTATATTACCTAGTTTATCTTCTGTCCATTTTAGTTGACCATTGTATCCACTGACAGCTTGTTTGCTTATGTTCACAGCTGTTGACTGATCTGATGAAGCTGCTAAGTCAACTTCTTCAATAATATCTGGGAAATCTAAATCAGAGTTTACATCGACGGTATAATCATATTTTGTTACCTGGCCTGAATAATTATTTGAGGTACTTGTTGCAGGTGTTTTATTAGGTAATGTAATTTTTTGTTGATTTACTAAGCCATAAAATGGGCTAGTCTGTTCAGCCACTAAACCAGATTGTTGCTCACGCTTTTCATTGCCATTTATTACTATTGTGTCTTTATTGGGGTAGGCTGAATGATAACTGTTTTCACCAACCTGTCTATCTAAATAGGCTAGCTGGTGTTTCGTTGTAACTGGTGGGGGTGTGATTAGATTGGGTAATTCTGATGGTGTGGTGGTTTCAGTTTTAATTAGGTGTTCAAATGGGCCTGCTTCTTCCGCTGAAAAATAGGCTTTGTTTGTGGTTGAGTTGATAACAATTTTATCTTCTGAGTCTAAATAACCTTCTTGTTCTGAAATCACATTACCATTTTCATTATATGACTTTATGTTAACAAGTGAAGTAGCAGCTTTACCTGTCGAACTATTTACACCATAGCCTGTTGTGATAACTTTTGATGGGTTTTTATAGGCAACGCCTAATTCTTCATAGCTACTATTTTTATCATTCTCATAGCTATACGTTTTCTTGCCTAATAAGTTATTTGATGTCTCAAAATAAACATTTTCTTCAATGATTCGATGAAAACGATCATATTGTTGTGTAGATTTTATGGCAACGTTACGGTATTCATCTAATTGTTCCTGAGATGTGTTATAACGATAACTAGCCAAAAAGGTATTTAATAAAAATGGATCAGTGCCAAATACTTGAGCCTGAATAGGGGAGTTAGCGCCTAAATAATTATTGGTATTCTCATTAGACGTATATTGATAATTCGTTGTCATTTGCGGCTCATAAATTGACTTATCATCTACAGCCCATTTAGGTAAGACTGTATTTGGGTTAACTACGAGCTTAGAAACAGCATATGCTGATTGTTGACCGCTAATACCTTTTAAGGGTGTATATTCTACTTCGTATATTAAGCCAGACGGTAGGGTAACTTTTGTCGGTAATCCTGGCCAGCTTAGGCTGTCTGAACTTATATTCATTTGTTGATCTAATGGATTCGTAAAAGTAACGCTGTTTCCACTAGCTTGAAAAGAAGTCTCTGTTCTTTCTCCATTATACGATAAGGAACTCACAGTCGTTTCACTTAAATCAAACCTGGTGTCTATTAAAATATTTCGACCTGAATCATCCTTTATTTCAGACAATCGGTTGCCCGATCCGTTATAAATAAAATGAATGGCATATCCAAGAGCATCGATTTGTTTTACCAGTAAGCCATCACCATTAAAATAATATTTTGTGTCAGCATTATCCGTAAAAATAAAAAAATCATCGAAACCCGTGCCTCTTTTAAATGAAAACTGTTTATCTTCTCCTTTGGCATATTTTAACTTAATGCCATCTTCCAAGTAAAATTTAAGTCCACCTGGGAAATAGGCTAAGCTTTTGTTTCTATCAATATAAGGTAAAGCGAAATTCCAGCCTCTGCCTAACTCATAGGCTGGATTTGTTCTACTGCCGTTATACTCAGCAACCAATGAATATTGCTGACCTTGTAAACCGTTTGCCCACATAGAACCCATTGGGTAAGATAAACTTAACGTACCCGTATGTGGGTCTACTTCAACGGTTCCGCTCATTGTACCAAATGCCGTAGATATAATATCATTCGAGACTTGGCCTGAACTGCCACTACTTTGCTGAGCACTCAACAAGGCTGAGGACCCTATATCAAGCTGAAGTTTGTCATCCATTGAATCCTTAGTCTGATCTTCTGAGACAGTTTCACTAAAAACAGGAATGGTTGTAAATAACATACTTGCACTGGCGAATAACATTGTTATTGCCTTTGCTTTTGTTTTGGACAGAAACATATTTACCTCAAATGTTAAGTGAATTGGTAGACCAAGCTAAGGATGCAATAATTTAAATTGATTTAGTTTGCTCTTATATTTAGTCAGAGAGCGCATGTTTGTTATGATGTAACGTTATGTGCTCGATTGTAAAAATTACCATAAGCATCAACGATATAAAAAACAAAGCTCTTAGGCGCTTGAGAGCTCCATTTATGGCACATTTGTATGTTTTGACCACCGTTAGGTTTAGCATTATCCTGGTTATTCCAGTCTGTTAAATTGTAATATATATACATCAATGATGCTGAGTTAGAATTACAACGATCGTCATTCATTAGGTCTCCAGGGTTACTACCGACAACCACCTGGCTTTCAATGCTTCCAGCGTCATTACCATCATATTTAGACGTATTAGCACCCACACCAGATGTACCAAAATGAATTTGTTGAGTGTATATATCGTGGTCTGAACTATTTTCAAATAGGTACCGGTTGTAATCAAATTCATCTGAATTGGAATCATGAAATACCATACCATACCACGCTGCTCTGTAATATGCGGTAGAAACATCATTCCAACCTTGCTTAGCAATATTGGAAGACGCAACCAATATAGTAGCAGGAACTTCATTCACTTTTGCGCTAATTGTATAGTAGTAAGCACTCCGTTCATATGGAGAAATGCTAAACGTTACATTTGCCAGTGACGTGTCTTCTGTATTAGAAGTTACATAAATATTTTCAGAAGTCGTACTATTTACTTTTTTGTTATCATATAAAACTGAACCTTGTATTTGGTCTGACCCTAGGTCTGTTTCTGCATCAAATTGCAAATAGTAGGTTTGGTTATAACTACAACTATATTTTCCACCACCCACTTCGCTACAGTATGGACTACTATTTGTCTTTGAGGTATGCATGTTACTCTTTAGGAGATTGTTTGTACTTGGATGACTGTAGGTACCTAAATTATATGGATTTCGTGAATCTGTTATGCATAATTTTGCATTGCTTTTAAATACTTGATCTCTCCATTTAGCATCATTTTTTCCTAAAAATATGTTAGCTGAAAGTCGATCACTTCCATTAATAAACTTTGCCGGACTTCTGTCTTCGGCATTAATTAATCGATTAAATATATTATCAGTGCAAGGTTTATCTATATTGTCATCCACTGCATATGTAAACCCATATTTACCTAAATTAAAACTTAGTGAGTTAAATACCTTCTTAATATCATCATACGTAATCTCTTTATCTCGATTTGGCCAAGTAAATGTGACCCTCACTGGAATTTGGTTTAAACCATTTGAATATCCATAAGTATATTGTGTCGGATTTCCTGATAGCGGTTCAAATTTCAAATTAGGTTGATCCATGCCATAGCTATTAATAGCCAAACCTAATAAACCGATTCTTGTTAATGTTTTTAATATCATTACCTTTACCTCTTGCTCGTTAAACATTAAGAGTTATGACATTTATTTTGAACAAAGTCAGGTGTACAAAGTACACGTATTATTTAATTGTTCTAAATATCAACATGATAAATTCTAGTCTCGTATGGTTAATGGATATGTCGATAAAATATATATTGCAAAGCGACATATTATTAAGGGGGTATTTTAGATAGTATTTTGGATATGTTTAATTCTAGATTTAGAGCAATTAGAAAACCTTGCTAGAATAATCCTTTGTGAATACACGCCAATATAATGCTTAAGTACTAAGTACTCTAATTTATTAGTTTAAATTAGAATTAAATTAAATATCTGTTAAATTATGTTTAACAAGCATAGATATGATTTGGTATCCATATTAATAAGGGGATTATATGAAATATAAAGGTAAGTTATTTTTTATAGCAATTGCTATGTCGTGCTATTCAAGTTTAATGGCAAGTGTAACAACCAAAACAAACAAAGCTGATAAATTCTACTCATATAAACCCGGTAAATCAGAAAGTTTCCATATATTTTATCCTGGTGATAAGGTGATATATAACGGCCATGTTTATATTAATATAAAAGTCATGAATAACAGTCATCTACCTAATGATTCAAATATGTTGGGTAAATATTGGAAGGAAGTTAAGGTTAAGAATTCATAGTTTATTTGATAGCGGAGTAGTAAATACTCACTGCATAAAAGAACATTGTTACAAATCATCTCTTTTGCCATAATATAATTTATAGACTTAAGGCAAAAAAGTTCTCTCCCTTTAATAGGCCTTAAGTTTATAAATTTTAATACAAGAGCTTAAGCCTCCATGCTTAAGAAATAGATCTAATTAATGAGTTATGATTAACACCTGATACCAGTGTTTTTTGTGCACTAGAGTTAATAACACTATAATCAAAATATCCTGCACAAAAAAGAATTATGAGTGTGGTTATAATAACTAGAATTAAGGTTATGATAACTCTGTTTTTTAGAAAATTCATTAAACTAATTCCTATGAATAGTGTTTAAATTAATCTCATATTAACATAATTCATTGCTGTAGAAATTATTGTCGATTATTGAATAAATATATTAACCACTTAAAAATACATAATGGGATTCTTTATTTAATCGTAGAACTCATTATTTTGCTTTTGACTGTTTTCTTGCGACTGATGTGCATTTTTACTTTGTATGAAACTGACTAATTCGTTTATCGGCATAGGGTGGGCGAGTAAAAAACCTTGAACACCTTTGCAAGTTGTATTCTTGAGCTTATTGAACTGTGACTCAGTCTCTACACCTTCGGCAATTACGTCCATTCCAAGTGATTTACCTAAAATACATAAAGATTTAATAATTAAAAAGTCATTATGGCTCTTACAAATTTGATGTATAAAGCTGATATGTATTTTCAAAACAGTAGAAGGCATACGCTTTAAAAGGTCTAATGACACTAGGCCAGGGCCAAAGTTATCTATTGCTGAATAAATGCCATTTTTATTAGCTTCTTTAAGCGCCTGTAGTGAAAGGTCGGGTTTAGCAATAAAATTTGATTCAGCAATCTCGAGACATATACGATTTATATCTTTTACTTTTTCATTTATTTGTTTTAATAGCTTATTAAATTCAGATTTATCACTTAAGTAATACTTAGGTATATTTATAGATAATTTTATACTTTTGAATAATTCTGGGTTGTTTTCTAAATTAAATGCGTATTCTAATAATGCTTTATTAACAATATAATCATTAAGTAATTTTATGAGCCCTGTTTTCTCAGCAATTGGGAAAAATACAGATGGCGGTATGTCTCCTAAATCAGCATCTTTCCATCGGCACAATGCCTCCATGCCAATAATTTGCATTGATTTAACATTGAACTGAGGTTGATAATGAATTGTAATTAGCTCAGATTCTATAGCTAGTCTTAACTTAGTCTGAATCTCGTTAAATTTAGCCATTTCTAATTTTAAGTCTTTAGAAAAATAGCAGTGCGAATTACCTAGTATTTTTTTGGCTTTATAAGCAGCCATATCTGCATTTTTGAGTAATTCAGAAGTTGTTTTCCCGTCACCAGGATATTCAGCTAGACCAACACTTATAGTGGTGAAGGTAGTGCTGTGGTCTATTTGAATGGGTAGGGAAAACATTTTTTCAATTCTATTAATAATGCCAGGTAAATCAGAAGTCTCATTGATGTTCTCTAACAATATTACAAATTCATCCCCACCAAATCTTGCAACAATATCTGTATCCCTAACAGCTGCTTCAAGACCAGTGGCAATGTGTTTAAGCAAACTGTCACCAACAAAATGCCCATAAGTATCGTTAACATTTTTAAAGCCATCTATATCACAAAAAAGTAGAAATAGTTTTTGACCTGATCGCTCTGAACGTTTAAATGCTCTATTAAGAATTGATTCAAAATAGCCTTTGTTCGCAAGTTTAGTTAAATGATCATAGTTAGCCAATTTAAACATTTTTGACTGGTTTATATCTTGATCATTAAAGCTTTGTTTTGATATTTGAATTTCTAGGTCTACTATTTTGTTTAGAATATCAATGTTATTTTTAAAATCATCTTTTGTATTAATGTATAACAGTATCTGACTTTCTTCAGTTGTGGTGTTAGAGTACCTTGTACCCTCAATCTTATAATGAATGCCGCCTATATTTATATTTCCTGGAATCAAACTAGAGCTTGAGAAACAGTTTTTTAAATAAGCTAGAAATTGTTTCTGATCTTGGCTTGAAATAACTTTAGTATTGTTTTGACCGGAAAATACTTTAGACTCAATATCTTTAAATAGGTCGTTGGATTTTATAACTTCACCCGAAAGTGTTACCAAACAAACAGGGGACTTACTAATACGGCTAACAAGTTTAAAAGCTTCAAATTGATCATGACTCACCGTAAAACTCTCTTCCTGGTAAGTCTTCACTCAAGCTGTTCTGATTTAAGTGGACTGTAACCCGACATTCATCATCACCTAAAGCAATTGCTTTATCAATTGAAACCTTAGCGTAACCCGTACTCTCGGATGCTATCTTGCCAAAAACATTGGTTGTCATCATGCAAAGGGAAGGTCGCCCAATTACTTTATCACCAAAAGGGCAGCGCTTATTGCCGAAAATAATTTTATTATCATCTTCAAGTATTACATAAAACTGGCCATTAATACGTGCTTTCAAATCTACAAGAACTTTTGCTAATAGATTTTTAGGAAGTTTGTGAAGGGATAAGGCATTTTTATATTCTTGGTTTATTTCATCACCCATGTATCTACCAACAACTGATACCAAGCCTCTTGAATCTTCAAGACCGATAGTGTCTTGGAGCACACCAGATAGGTGGTACAGAAGCGTACCAAGAAAGTTGTTATTTTCTAGATTAATATCTAGGTCATTAACTTCTACATTATTCATTCAACTAAACCAATCACTATAATTGTGCCAATAATAATATTAGCTAACTTAGTGTTTATACTCAAATTTTGTGGTTATAGAATATAAGACAGATGACTCATAGAATTCAATAAAGTAACAACCAAAGAGGATCATTTATTTCGTAAAAAACACAAATATCAGTATTGAAAATTAAATTAAGTTATCTGAAGCATTGCTCTCATAGTCTGGGGTTTCTGATTCTTTGAGATGATTAATTGTCAAAGTAATAAGCAATACCTCCGCTTAATACGTTTGCATAAGGTGTGCCTGAGCCAAATGCTTGCACAAATTTATATTGGGCAGATAATGAAATATTTTGAGTAACGTTCAAATTAATTCCACCGCCAAATTCGATACCAGCATTATTGTTAGGTAAATGTGTATATCCAGCACCAACGAGTAAGTAAGGCGTAATAAAGCGACCAATTGGTAGTTTTAATAAACCCTCAGCCATTAGCCAACTGTTATATTCTGCGCCATACATACCTGCAATTTGATATGCAGTATATTGAGTGGGTTGGTAGCCAATAATACCTTCTGCAATAAAGCCCGTGCTGATAGTCTGTCCATTTATAATACCGCCAAAGTTACCACCTACATACATTCCATTATTCTCTGAAAAAGCTGTGAATGATGTACCACAGAGAGTGAGTGATAATGCAATATTTTGATACAATTTCTTCATATTAATTCTTAAGTGCTACAACTAGTGTTAGGTACAATAACATTTAAAATTGCTATAAACATTAGATAGTTAGCGTAATTTTATGTCAATATATCGCGACATCAAATATCAGGTGAAAATTTATAATGAAATATAAAAGTTTAATATACGGCTTGAGTGTTATTATGCTATTAACGGGCTGTGCCGATATTGATTATGCTTTAAAAGGGTACCATGTGGTAGCGATACATGATGGCAATTCAACCGAGATTGAACCCGCAGCGGTAAATGTTGTTTTTGATCGAAATGCAAATCAATTACCAATGTGTGTAAACAGCAAGCCTATAGCAGAGGTAAGCGTACCAACTTATGATCTCTGGGGAGGCTTATATGACAGAGAAACTATCACATACAACTTTAAAAAAGCAGCTTCTGCAGTTGGGGGTAATCATATTGTGAATATAGTTACTGGAGTGAATGACGGTGACGGTTCATTAATGTTAGTAGGCTATGCGCTTAACTGTTAGCTTTCAGGTTGTTTTTGGATAGATGTGCATATTCTATGTTTTAATGAGCCAAGTAGATTTTATGCCTCTTGGCTTTCTGCATGATAATCTAATTTGCTTGGTTGATTTATATAAGCTTTTTGTATATTTTTCATATCATTGGTAGCTTTATGGTGCATAAACATTCCAAAAAATATTATCTGAACACACAATATTATTGTTATGCTTAAAGCAATTTTTTGAGATCTAGATATTTTATTCATTTTTTATACTCACTTTACATGTGGTCTTTATAGATAGATCAATTGTGTCACGAATAATCAATATGGTATGCTTATCTGCCGCATGTGAGTGGTTACTACTCTAAACAAACTTTTTTATAAAGCGCTAATAATTAATATAGTAACCAGAGCCATAAATTATAACTCTAAATTAATGACTCTCCTGGTTACGAATAATTGAGTTTAGCTGTAAATTAAATAGACATTTTAGCATGACCTTTATATTGAAGCCTGCTTTAAACTTTCAATTAGAAATCAAATTGCTTAATACTACAAAAGGCAAAAGGATGAATTAGTGGATTTATTTAATCAAGGAAATAACAAATTACCGAATCTATTGCCACACGATGGAACTGTTCATTACTATGGTGATATTTTGGGACAGCGTTTAGCAAATGGCTTTTTTCAATTATTACTAAATGATATCTCTTGGGAAAATGATAAGGCCATTATCTTGGGCAAAGAAATTATAACTAAACGTAAAGTCGCTTGGTATGCCGACAAACCATTTCAATATACCTATTCGCGAACAACAAAAACAGCATTACCATGGACAAATACGCTATTAGAGCTGAAGTCTATCGTTGAGTCTGTTTGCAATGAGCAATTCAATTCTTGCTTATTGAATCTTTACCATAATGGTGAGGAAGGTATGGCGTGGCATAGTGATGCAGAAAAAGATTTAAAGAAAAATGGGGCAATTGGTTCAGTAAGTTTAGGCGCTGCCAGAAAATTTGGTTTTAAGCATAAACATACCAAAGAGACAGTTTATAAATTATTAGAACCTGGTAGTTTGTTAGTGATGAAAGATACAACACAATCACATTGGATGCATAGATTGCCGCCATGTAAAAGTGTTACGTCTGCTCGAATTAATTTAACTTTTCGAACAATAGTATAGCGATACTTTTAAGCTTAATATCAACTATAATTAATTGTGTTGATATTAATTTGGAATATAAATGGATCGATCTAAATTAAAATATATAGACTTCCCTTTAGAGAGGAACTGTTTTGGTTGTAGCCCTACCAATCCAATTAGTTTGAAACTGAAATTCTATTCAGACCCTGAATCACAAAAGTTGTATAGTTTTTTTACACCCACTTCACAATACGTTAGCTGGGGGAACATCACCCATGGCGGTATATCGGCAACGGTATTAGATGAAATGTCAGCCTGGGTGGTTATTATGACTAGGAAGCTAATGTGTGTAACGTCTTCATTTGAACTGAAATACCATGCGCCTTTAATTATTGATAATGAATATATTATTACTGGTCAAATCACCTCTGAAAAAGGACGAGCGGTTATTGTATCCTCTGAAATTATTGATGATTCTGGCAAACTATATGTCAGTGCGACGACAAAACTGATTACACTAAGCCATACTCGAGCGAAATCCATGCAAATTATGAGTGAAACTGATTTTGATGCAATGTTAGAATTCTTTAACCAATAGGGATATATTTAAATGTTAGATTTAAGCTTAAAGGGTAAAACTGCACTAGTTTGTGGTGCATCACAAGGATTGGGAAAAGCATGTGCTATTGAATTGGCTGATCTTGGATGCAGAGTTATTTTGTTAGCCCGAAATGAGCAAAAATTACAAATAACATCAAAAGAATTGCCTAACCAAAATTTAAATCACGATTATGTTGCAATTGATGTTTCTAATACTGCCAAACTAAAAGCGCAAGTTGCTGAAAAGTTATCCTCAACAAATATTGAGATATTAATTAATAATGCGGGTGGCCCAAAAGCAGGTAATCTTCTTGAAGCAACAGCTGAAGATTTTATAAATGCATATCAACAACATGTTATTGCAAGTCATACTTTGGCACAACTTTTGGTTCCTGGAATGAAACAAAGCGGGTATGGTCGAATAATCAATATTTTATCAACTTCAGTTAAAGGGCCAATACCTAACTTGGGTGTTTCAAATACTACCAGATGGGCAATGGCGGCCTGGGCGAAAAGCTTAGCAAATGAAATAGGGCAATTTGGAATAACTGTTAATGATGTTTTGCCTGGGAGTTTTGACACCACACGTTTAGCTAGCCTAATTGAGTATCAGGCGGCTCAAAAAAATGTATCTACTCAAGAAGCTAAAATGCAAATGGAAACAGATATTCCATTAGGTAGAATAGGTAATCCAAAAGAGTTTGCTGATACGGTCGCATTTATCGCATCCCCTGCAGCAGCTTACATAATAGGTACTGCAATTACTGTTGATGGTGGTAGAACCAAAACAATTTAATCATTTAAAATGTTAGGTGTAAATTATGAATAAATTTAAAAACGCCTTTGTTGCAATCATTCTAATTATTGAGTGGTTCGAGTTTTCATTTTATTTATACCTTGGGTATATTTTTAGCCAGATTTTTTTCCCAAAAGATGATCAAAATGGATTATTAATTATCTACCTTATTTTTTTTATTTCATATTTATCTAGACCAGTAGGCGCCTTAATATTTGGTGCTTTATCAGATATGTTAGGCCGTAAAAAACCATTGGTTATAAGTGCCTTTTTGGTTGGTATATCAACCATGTTTATCGGATTTATACCTAGTTATAATAATATTGGCTGGTGGGCACCTATTATTTTATTGATTCTAAGGATGCTTCAGTCTCTTTCAGTTTCAGGGGAGTTTAATAATTCCGCTTTATACCTTATTGAAAATGCAAAGTTTGGTAAGAAACTGAGCTATGGCAGTATTACAGGCTTTGGTTCATCATTAGGTATGTTTTTAGGGGGTATATCCGCTTTGTTAATTATGACTTATGATACCCAGCATCAAGCTTGGCGATATGTCTATATTGCATTAGGGTTAGTTGGTATTATTACGTGCTACCTTCGAAGGAAATTGTCTGAGTCAAGCGAGTATAAAATATTTCAAAATTCAAATAAATTTGATGTTTCATTCATCCAGACTGTAAAATCACAATATGGAAATATTATTCGTATCTGTATCATTGCTGGATTTATGGCAATGTATATTTATGTTTTAAATATTTTCTTTTCGAATTATATGGTTCTAAGAGGGTGGTACTCTCAAGACTTTTCTTTATTCATGATAATTATTGCTCAGGGGTTTACGACGCTTCTCATCCCTATTTATGCAAAACTAGTCAGTGAACATAATTATCAAAAGTATTTATTTGTTGCAATCTCAGCCATTGGAATTACTGGTGTTTTATTTTTTAATTATGCTGATAATTTATTTATCTTAATTGTTGGTGTTAGTTTATATGCGCTGGCAAATGGCTATATATCTACTGTCGTTTTTTATTACATGTATTCATTATTGAAAATAGAATTTAGATGTTCGATCACTTCTTTAGCTTGGGCAATCCCAGCGACTATAATAGGTGGGTCTTCATTACCAATTGCACAAGTGCTCGCTAAACATCACTATGAGAATGTCATTGTATTTATTGTGATTCTTTTCTCTGCAATAAGCTGGTTATCAATTAAACGCTTCAATAAATAGTATCACTTTTCTATTATATATATTCTTAAATTTACGCGCTTTACATGTGCTTAACAATTGATTTACAAGTCTGTTTTATAATGAACCCATCGAAAGAAAAAAATAATAAGAAGGATAGCAGAAATGAATAACAGTCTTAAAAATATTTTATCAGGTTTATTAGTATCAACTATATTTTTAGTTTCATCGTATGGCGTAATAAGTACAACTATTGATGCTGATTTATCTGGAGTTGACAGTTTTGTCCATCTTGATGCAGCAATGATTCTTTAATTATTTTACAAACCACATAAACGTTAAGGAGTCGATTATGAAACAAAAAAATACTATAAAGATATTAGCGGCATACCGAACACCTCTTGTATTAGTAAAAGGATATCAATAAATATTGGAGCTTAATAAATGGATATAGATAAAGAGGATATTGATGTATTTGAGTATCTTAATGCCTGTTATAACACGGTATGAAATTTACCTATTATTAGATTAAGTATAGTAGCGTTGCTCTAACAAGTTAAAATAATTAAAAGTATTTGAGTCTAGCACTTTTATTTACCTTTAATTAGATTTAGCTATTAAGTACTCAAAAGTCGTCAATTAAAGGAGTGCAACTAAACTTTTAAGGCCTTAATAGCTTACCTATTAGAGCAACATCGCAAGTATATAGATCTTTAGACGACACCTGAAGGTTTAAAATTGCACTGTATGATTCATTTTTTATTATTGACATTTTAATTTTATATTGATTTAAAATTTCTTCATTACATCTTTGTAATGATTATTACAGGACATTGTAAGCACTGCTGATGCATAATAGTTATGTAGTAAAGTATAACGGAGTGGACATGCAATCAGTTGCTATTATAGGAACAGGAATATCTGGACTTGGTTCAGCTTATATGCTCCAAGAAAAATATAATGTTACCATATATGAAAAAAACGATTATATAGGTGGGCACACCCGCACAGTAGATATTAAAACTAAAGAGGGTACTGTTGCAGTGGACACTGGTTTTATAGTCTTCAACCATAATACTTACCCAAATCTGACAGCACTGTTTAACCAATTAGGTGTTAATACAAATGAAAGCTTAATGTCATTCGGTGTAAGTGTTAATAATGGATGGTTAGAGTATGGGTCACAAACACTTGCTAATGTTTTTGCACAGAAGAAAAATCTACTTAGCTTAAAATATCTTAAATTTATCAAAGACATTTTTACGTTTAATAATTATTCGCAGCAATTAATTGCGTCTAACACGATTAATCCAACCATGACTTTAAGTGAGTATTTACAACAACTCAAGGTTGGAAAATGGTTTATTGATTACTATATTTTAGCAATGGGTGCAGCAATTTGGAGTTCTCCAGTTGAAAAAATGCATGCTTTTCCAGCAGAGTCATTTATACGATTTTTTAACAACCACGGATTATTAGCAACATCAGGTCAGCCACAGTGGCATACAGTTGATGGTGGTAGTAAAGCATATATTGATAAAATTCTTGATAATTTAAAAGCTAACATTAAATTAAATTCTGCAGTATCTAAAGTTGAACGTGTACAAGGTAAAGTTAAAATCACTGATAATAATGGTGACATTGGCACATACGACCATGTTGTATTTGCCTCACATTCTGACCAAACATTATCTATGCTAAGCGATGCCACAGAATCAGAGTCTGATATTTTGAACAAGATTAAATATCAAAAAAATAGAATGGTGCTTCATAGTGATGAGTCATTCATGCCTAAAAATAAAAAAGCTTGGTCTAGCTGGATATATCTTTCTGAAAATAAAAAAGACGAAAGTGAAACAATCGCCTTAAGTTATTGGATGAATAATCTTCAAAAGTTAGATACAAAACAATCAATGATCGTTACTTTAAATCCATCTAGAGAACCATCTCTGTCCTTAAAGCATGATGAGTATATATTTGACCACCCTGTATTTGATGGTGAAGCAATTGAGGCACAAAAAAGACTGCCAGAAATTCAAGGTGAACAAAACACTTGGTTTGCTGGCGCATATTGGTCATATGGTTTCCATGAAGATGGTTTGAACAGTGCTATTAATGTTGCAAAAGGTCTAGGGGTAAATCCATCATGGTTACCACAGTAAATATTCTTAAAACTAAAGTATACCACAAGAGACATTTCCCTAAAGTGAATGCTTTTTCGTATACCACGTATTATTTACAATTACCGTTAAATATAATCGATAAGGTTAAATCTACTTTCAAGTTAGGTTTGAACAAACCTGGGTTAATGGGCTTTTATAACAAAGACCATGGTTATAAAAACAATGATAACCTTAACGAATGGCTTGAAGACCAATATAAAGCTGTCGACAAACAAGTAGGGAAAAATAATATTTTAATCACCATGCCTAGAATCTTGGGTTATGTCTTTAACCCAGTTAGCTTTTGGTTAAGCATGGAAAACAATAACAACTTAAAGTCTGTTTTATGCGAAGTTAATAATACATATGGTGAAACCCATAATTATATTTGCTGCGAAGAAAATGGTGCAGCAATTAATTCAAATAAGTATTATGAGCTAGAAAAACGTTTCCACGTTTCACCGTTTTTAGAGCGTGCTGGTAGTTATCGTTTCAAATTTGATATCACCGAAAAACATGTTCGAATTACTATCAAACTATATGATGAAAATAACCAACTCAAACTAACAACATCAATGTCAGGTAAACAACAACAATTAACAACATTACGTGCATTAATTTATTACTTAACAATCCCATTAATGACTGTCAAAGTCGTTGCACTTATTTATTGGCAAGCAATTAAGCTTAAAATAATGGGCTTACCTTTCATAAATAAACCACAACAATTAAGCCCAAAAGTGACTTCAAATGCTGTTACATTAGATACTTCAAAAAGTAGCTATGGTAAAGTTCTATGAAACTGTATTCAAAAATAAAAATCGCAGGAGTAATAAATGTTTGACAGTATAATTGAAAAGAAAATGTTAAAGCAACTTGAAGATATCAAGTACGGTTCTATTAAGCTAACTACGCCAGAAGGTAAAACCTATGAGTACTCAGGTAGTGAGCCAGGATACAATGCCGATATTACTATTCATGACTGGAAAGTTGCTGTTGGCTTATCACAAAAAGGTGATGTTGGTTTTGCAGAAGATTATCGTGATGGTAACTGGGAAACTAGCGATTTAGCAGCCTTATTGACTTTTGGATTAGAAAATGAGCATGCCGTCAGCAATAGAGGCAATTGGTTTTTCAAACAAATGTCAAAAGCATTATATGTATTCCGTAAAAACTCAATGAAAGGTTCTAAGAAAAACATATCTGCTCATTACGATTTAGGTAATGACTTTTATGAGCTTTGGCTTGATCCAACCATGACATATTCATCTGCGTTATATAAATCTGATGCCGATTCAATTGAAGTCGCACAACATAATAAATATGACAGAATTATTGACAGATTAGGGTCTAACAGTGGAAACATAATCGAAATCGGCTGCGGATGGGGCGGTTTTGCAGAACGCGCCATGCAGCAAGGTGATTATGGATATAAAGGTATAACCTTATCAACTGAGCAACACGATTATGCGCAACAACGATTAAGTAATAACAATGCGAATTTTGTTATCGAAGATTATCGAATACAGAAAAATAAATTTGACCATATTGTTTCAATCGAAATGTTTGAAGCAGTAGGTGAAAAGTATTGGAAGACATACTTTAACAAAGTCAAAGGTCTTTTAGCTAACAAAGGTAAAGCGGTAATTCAAACTATCACTATTGCTGATGATATGTTCGAAACTTATCGTAAAAGTGCTGATATGATTCGTACCTATATTTTCCCAGGTGGAATGCTACCGTCAAAAGCTAAGTTAAATGAGTTAACGAAAGATGCAGAATTAAAGTGCCATGATATGTTTGCGTTTGGTCAAGACTATGCGAAAACATTAAATATTTGGCTAAATAAGTTTAACCAAAACATTCGTCCGATAAAACAGCTAGGGTATGATGATGCTTTCATACGCTTATGGCAGTTTTATCTAGCTGGCTGTGTCGCCACTTTCCGTACATCGCGAACGGATGTTGTTCAATTAGAGCTGAGTCATGCGTAAATGGATATTTCTTCTTTTAACATTAATTCTTTTTCAAACTGGGTTTTCCCTAACCAGTAATACGCTTTCTATTGTTGATGCGTACGTCCCAAATTCTAAAATTGTTGGTTCAGCACAATACAAATATTATTTCTTTAATGTGTATCGAGCATATTTGTTTGCACCTAAAGGTGAGTTTAATGACAAAGCACCATATGCGCTAACGCTTGCTTATCAAAGATCATTATCAGGTGATTCCATATCAGAAAAAACAATTGAGCTAATTGCAGAACAAAATAAAAGTGTTTCTAAAAACCAATTAGAAGACTGGGATTTTAAATTAAAAAGTATATTCCCAAATGTAGTTGATGGCTCTGAGTTGACAGGTATTTTAACTGCAGAAGGTAAAACGATATTTTATAATCAAGAAGGCGAGTTTCTTGGTGAAATTAAAGATAAACAATTTGGTCCTAACTTTTTTGATATATGGTTGGGTGAAAACACGTTAGATACTTCTTTTACACAAGAGCTATTAGGTGAAAAGAATGACTAATAAATTCAACACACTCAACCTGCTTAAATATAGCTTTATTGCTTTTCCTATTTCATTTGCTTCCTTACCTGTCTATATTTTAGCACCAGACTTCTATGCGAAATCATTTGGAATTTCATTAGCAACAATCGGATTGATACTTTTATTTGTAAGAATTATAGATGCCATATCTGGTCCACTCATGGGATATATATCTGATAGGTGGGCGAATTATAGATCAGCTCTAATTAGTTTATTTAGCATTATATTCATTCTGGGTTTTCTGTTACTTTTTATCCCGCTGTCGAACTATCCCTTAGTGAGTTTTATCTCAGGGTTGATACTATGCGCTTTAGGGTACAGTTTTTTATTAATTAATGTAACAGCACTTGGCGCATTATGGCGGCATGATGAGCAAGGCAAAGTTACAATATCCTCATTCAGAGAATCAATGACATTATTTGGTGTTTTAATAGCGACACTTTTACCAACAATATTATCTCAATACTTTAGCTTGAATGTAGCTTATATTATTTTTGCAGTTATATTTGCCTTAATACTCGTTATATCTGTTTGGTGGTTTATTAATTGGCACGCAACCTGTTTTAGTATCACAAAAGAGACCGCCATTGTTGTTAATTTAAAAACCTATATAAATACTTTTACATTAGACCAAGCTTTTTTTTATGGCATATTTATAATAAGCGTTCTGGCAATGTCATCCACAATTGTACTTGTTAACTTTTTTGTTACTGATTTTTTAGCTTTACCATCTACATACTTGGGTTTATTTTTATTTTTATATTTCTTATCTGCAATTATCGCAATCCCTTTTTGGCGAGTTGTGAGTAATAAAATTGGTCTGATTAATGCATGGTTAATCGCAATGATATTGTTAACTGTTTTTTTCTCATTTGGCATGTTTTTATCTAAGGGAGATGCCGTATTATATGGGCTTATCTGTATACTCACTGGCTTCACACTAGGCGCAGAGCTTATTATTCCACCTTCTATACTTGCTATTTTAATTGATAATGATGCTCAATCGTCTCTCGCAAGCGGATACTATGCGTTAAATGACTTTATAACAAAATTATCACTCGCTATTGCTAGTGCCATTTTACTTAGCCTATTGGAATACGTAGGGTTCAAAACGGGCAGCGATAATACGATAAATACACTTAATGACTTGTTGTACTTATACGTCTTAACGCCATGCCTGTTAAAAGTATTTGCAATTTTACTGTTAATAATCTGGAAGCAAAAATGTTCAAGAAATATCTAATTAATCATTATTTAAAAGGAGCGGTTATTATGTTGGGAATATTGTTAAGTGGATGTATGGGGAATGTTGAACAATATAAAAGCGATTCACCAAAACTGGATTTACAAACATATTTACAAGGCAAGATAAAAGGCTACGGTGTCATAGAAAACTGGAAGGGTAATATTGTTTCACGTTTTGATTTTTATGGTGATGCTTCTTGGGATGGAGATGAGGGTACATTTGACGAAAAAATGGTTTATTACAATGGCAAAAAAGACCATCGAGTTTGGACAATTAAAAAAGTATCTGATGGGCATTACATTGGCCATACCGAAGATTTAGTTGGTGATGCTGACATCCAGGTTTCTGGTAATGCTATGAATTGGAAATACGATATGAATGTCGATGTTGATGGTACAACGTATAAGTTATCATTTAACGACTGGATGTTTTTAATGAATGACGGTGTGTTAGTCAATATCAATTACTTCAAAAAATTTGGGTTTACAGTAGGTAAATTAACACTATTCATGCAAAAACAGGAGTAACCTATGAAGACAGTTACAGGTAAGAAAATTTGGATTATAGGTGCTAGCGCAGGAATAGGGGAAGCGCTAGTAAAGCAGCTAGATGAGCAAGGTGCAATGTTAGCAATTTCTGCTAGGTCTGAAGAGGGCTTATATAACCTTGGCAAGTCACTTACAAAAAAGCCATTAATTTATCCGTTAGATGTCACGAACGAGGCGAATATTACTCGCTCATTCAAAGCACTAATCGCAGCATGGGATGAAGTTGATAGCATTATTTATATGCCTGCTATGTATAACCCCATGAAGCTTGAAAGGCTCGAATTACCTTTAGTTAGGTCAGAATTAGAAGCGAATTTAATGGCAGTTTTTAATGCTATTTCGGTTATTACGCCAGTTCTAAAAAAGCAAAAACGTGGGCAATTTTTAATCTGTTCTAGCGTAGCAGGGTTTGTTGGTCTACCAAAGTCTCAACCTTATAGTTGTACTAAAGCTGCAGTAACAAATTTAACTGAAACATTAAAGTGTGAATATCCGTTTTTAGATATTAAAGTTATTCATCCAGGCTTTGTTAAAACCAGACTAACAGATAAAAATAACTTTAAAATGCCAATGATTATTACGCCTGAAAAAGCAGCAGATTATATTTATAAAGGAATGTTGAAATCAAAATTCGAAATTGCTTTTCCTGGACGGTTTATTTTCATGATTAAGCTTTTAAGGTTATTACCTTACAGGTTATATTTTAAAATCTTGGCGAGGTAAGTTTAATTAAATGCCAATCGTTTCCATTAAGGAAAAACCCATTATTTAACACATGCATAGCGAGATTACGATTAACTATATTTTATACCTACATATCCCTGTAAAAATTAGAAATAGGAAATATCTTAAGTTACCTGAAGTATTCGGCCATCCAGAATAATCAGAGTTTATTATTAAAAGATGAAATATTAGACATTAAATATCTTGCAACGTGAACTAATTTTTCCTTTGATGAAACATTGTATTTATCACAAAGCCTTTTAATTGTAGATTCTACACTTCTGTGAGATACAAATAGTTCTGCTGCAATTTCTTTTGAACTGTAGCCAAATGCGATATACCTAAAGTATTCGAAATTCGTCACAGTAAGTTTATATTCTTTTAAAATGCTTTTGAGCTGGCTATCATAATCATGTTGAGAGGGTGTGCTCAGTTGTAATTCAGCTATATATTTTTCTGGGTATTTTATTTTTGTATTTAGCGTTATTTCACTTCGTATTAACGAAATTATAACCCTAAGGCGATAAAATAGCATGACCTTGCTATTTAGTGACATTTGTAAATAGTATTGTTCATCGATATCAAAAATAAACCTTTCTTTATATGAACGATACCTATTATCTATTGTAAGACTTAATAGGTCTTTCTTATGTGTTCTGAAATTGGATATATTTATTGACTCTACCTTTTCGTTATATTCAGTTTCATTAAAATTCAGTACATTTGAGAGGTCAAATAAGTTATCGTATTGCCAAGTACTACTTATATAGTAATCCTTTAAGTAAGAATGTGTGCGACTACCTGCATAAGACCAAGTATTTGATGCTGTTACCTGAATCATTGCATAGTCTTTTATACAGTCAGAACTTAGTAGGGTAAGAATATTTTGAATTTTTTCTCTATTTAATATCGAGTCTTTCATAAGAACATCTATATCTTCGTTAGTCGGTTGTTCAAATGAAGTAAATTGATGCATGGTATATTAACGAGTATTGTGAATATCACTATTTAAAATATAACAAGATGATTATTTCTTCAATAAGATGCTATTTTCTCAGGTCATAGAGTTATTACTCATAATACCAAATTGCAGTAGACACTACGATACTTTCTCCTTAGACGAATTGATAAGATATCAACCAAGGAAATTTAATTAATTGTAACGCATTACAAAATAGGGAGTTATTATGAAAAAAATAATCATTACTGCTTTAATCTCAGCTGTTGCTTTATCTGGAAGCGCATTCGCATATGATACGCCAGAACATATGATTGTAGGAAATAATGTAACCGTACCTTTGCCTAAAGGTGAAAGTGCTTCTTGGATGAAATTAGAACCTAATGTTTTTAGATTAAAAGATAATAGTCCTCAATCCATTCCTTACTTTATGTTACCGACAGCAGAAGGAAGAGCTGCATTTCCAGAAGGTATTAGCTATGGTGCCTTTAATGCATTAGGTGGAGATTATTTTGCCATTGCAGATGAGACTATTGGAGTTGGAAAAACAAAACAAGATCGTTTTTTACGTGCTGTTGATTATGCCTATTATGTCTTATATAACCCCAATATATTGGTAAAGAAACAAAGTCTTGATAATAATTCACAGATGGGAACAATGTTAGATGATGCGCGTAATCAATCAAAAGAAGTCGCACAGGAATTACAGAAAGAAGGCCATAATAATCCACATGATTTAATTATCAAGGGTAATAAAGAGATAAGTAATTTAGCTTTTAAAGTCCTAGGAAATGAACATTATGTTGATATGATGTTACATACAGAAGATCATACTGGTAAGACCGCCATTTTAGCCAGCAACGCTGTGCATTTATTGGCAATGGAGGTAGCAAAAAAAGCAGCAGAAAATAAAACAGGGTATTTTGAAATTAAAGGGTTAAAATACCAAATATCGGTACCATATGGTGTAAATGGGCTGGCTGTTGCTTATGAAATTAATGCCATTGGGAATCATTTTCTAGAAGATATTTTTGCATCAGGTCATGCTTCAAGCATTTATCATCAATCAATGGAATACAATGCTGCTGCATTTCCTTATAACTCCCTGATAATGCAATACGAACATGATGAAGATAATAATTTTGGAATAAATTTATATAGCAAGAAATATCCATACGCTTCTTCAAAAGGATGGGTAGCCTATGGTGATGGCAGGATGTTTGAAAAAAATAATGCTAAAGATTTATCAATATTACAGGAAGCATTGAATGACTCTGTACAAGAAGTTTATCTTGCTTATAAAAACCAGCATATAACACCAATTAATGATAGCCAGATTACAAGTTTAGAACCAAACGTTTTATTAGCAACAGGGGTACTAAAAGAAGGCGAATCTCCAAATGGCACTATAAAGCTAAGAGAACATGGCACTGACCAAGCAGCACCATTGTTTTATGCTAACGCAATAGATAAAACTATTTATGCAAGAGAGGATTTAGATCACAAATCAACATCGAGAGAGAATTATACTTATCATAAGTTAACAAAGGAAAATACGCCTATTGCTTTCGCCTGTGAAGTATATTTCGCAAACGGGTTTTCTCCCACATTGGCAATGAATAATAAAAATCATAGCTTTAGTTCAGAGATATTTTCTAACAATAGTTCAGCTAAGCTAAACTCAGTTATTAGTAAAGTTTTCAATAAGCAGGGGACTCAGGCAAATATAAGCATGAATCATGATGAAGATGTAAAGACGATCTGCAGTCATTGGTGGCGCTATAATGCAAATGATTTTGGTGTCAACCCGTATAGCCCTATGGCAATACAATCAGCAATAGCATTAACGCCAGCTTATTAAAGCCTTATCTACCAGAAAAATCCATATAAATAGTAATATTACATAAACTAAATATGACTATTTTAAAATTTAAACAATAAGACATTCCATTTGTTAACCTATCTCAATTCAAGAGAACTGCTATAAAAAGAATTAAATAAGGCCAAAATTTCAACAACCAAAAAAGGAAAATACAATGAAAAAAATAATGATTACAGCTCTAATGTCAGCTATTGCAATTTCTAGTAGTGGATTTGCTTATAATTTAAAAGTAGATAACACATCCACTAAAGATATTGTTGTAAAAGTTTTTCAACATACACCTGTCACTATTCCAGCAAATACCAATTCAACAGTAACTGTTCCAAGCTGGGATTATAATGTATCATTAAATTATCAAGGTAAATGGTCACCTCAGGGGTTTTTACAAATTCAAAGATCGGCTACTTATGATGTTATTTCTTCTCAACAACAGGTTTGTGCTCCAGGAAGGGCTGACTTAAAAACCGTACTGCAATCAGGGTTAGATAAGAATAGTTATTTATCATCAAGCTCTAGAGGCACATGTAGCTTGGATGGTGGCGATACTTGTAAAATTGCGCCTAATTCAAATGATCAGGCAGATGTTATTCTAAGTGTATCAGGAAGTGATTGTGCTTAACTCTAAGTTAATAGGATTAGGGTAGTTGCAGAATTTTACTACAAGTGCACATAATTAGAATAAAAGTGATTGGTATAATTAATATCATATTTATAAATTTTAAATAAAGTGGATCAATATCATAAGCCTAGAAAGAAGTTAGACTTTGATATTTGTATTTATTTCAAATTGATGCAACTATCAATTTTGCAACTTGGGCAAGTTCATTTTTATTATTTAAATCAAGTTTTTCAACAAGGCTTTGAATAATATTTTGAATGTACCGATATGATTTATTTACGTTAAGTGCAATTTCTTTGGCAGAGCTACCTGTTGCAATTGCTCTAAGGTAATTTGCTTCTAAAGCATTTAGCCCATAACGTGATTGTATTGCTTCTAATTTATGTTGGTCTGAAACTTTGTTGTGGTGCTTTTTAAAAATAGTTTTGAATTTTTTTATATCTGAGTCAGTGAGCTTAAATCTTGTTGAAAATCTGATTGTACTTAGCATTAATTCAATACAGGTATTTAGCGCATAATTTAATTTGAAGAATTGCATTGGATCAAATTTATTGTATACGGATTTATCAATCGAAAATGTAAAACTATTTTTACAGTCTAGAATTTTTCTTTCTACAGCTATTGTGTAATAAGGCTCAAGTTTTTTAAGGTAGTTTTTATCTATTGGAAGTGACGATTTTGAAAAATCTATTACATAATAATCTAAAACACTTTCTGAGTTAAATAGATGTTGATAATACCATATATCGGTTTCCAAATATTCTAAGATATCGTCTTTAGAATATGAAACGACCATCTCATACGAATTATCATCATAAATACGAGAATAGTCAAAATCGATGATGCCATAAGGCGTTAATAATGATTTAATTAAATTCATTTTAGAACTATTTATTAGGGAGTCTTTATAGATTATGCCTGCATCATCTTTAGAAAGACTTGACGTGGATGATTTAAATTGGTGATACATATGATTATACCAGATATTAAATATACTGATATTATACTTAATACAGGTATATATATTAGTGTCCTGAGTACAGGTATAATTTTAGAGAACAGAATCTTTTAGTATTTTGAAAATCTCTCTTGAATATTTAGGCGAACCATTTTCTTTTTTTAGTTCAACTTGAGCTTTACGAATAAGTTGCCTTATTTTCTGAACATCAATTCCAGGATGGTTTTCAATTAAACTTGAAAGTGTATTTTTTGAAGTCTCATCATTTATTAAATTTTCTCTAAGCTTTTCTAGTTGGTGAAGCTTAGCCTTACTCTCATTACTTTCTTCATTTAAGTTTTTAAACTCTACTAATAAATCATCAATGTCTTCTTTACGTAATATTTTAGCAATAAAGCCAATTTGTCGTTTTAAGGCTATTCTTTGCATACTTTGCGCTTTAATTATTTCATCGAACGCTTTTTCTGAAAGAGAGAGATTTTGTAATTTGGCTTTGGTTAGTTGCACTAATTCAGAAGCAAGCTTGTTGATATTTTGAGCTTCCAGTTTGTGTTTAGTTCGACTTTTAGTTTCTTCTTGCTCGAAAGCATTTAAATCTTGATTATCCATTTCTATTAGCTATACAGCTTAACTATGATATAATCCTACCAAATTTTACCCTTTAGAACACAAAAACCTTAACAATAGAGCGTATCAGCTTAAATAAATATATGGAGATGACTATGTTTGACAGAAGCGTAACAATTGAAAGATTTGATCACGAGCTTTTCGAAGCAATAGAAAATGAAAATAGACGTCAAGAAGAGCACGTTGAATTAATCGCTTCTGAAAACTATACCAGCCCTGCAGTTATGGAAGCGCAAGGTTCTCAATTAACCAATAAATATGCCGAAGGATATGCTGGCAAGCGCTATTATGGTGGTTGTGAATATGTAGATATTGCTGAGCGTTTAGCTGTAGATCGTGTAAAAGAATTATTTGGTGCTGATTATGCGAATGTTCAACCTCATTCGGGTTCACAAGCAAATGCAGCGGTTTATCTTGGTTTATTAAAGCCAGGCGATACTGTTCTTGGCATGTCATTAGCGCATGGTGGCCATTTAACCCATGGTGCAAAAGTTAATTTTTCAGGAAAAATATTTAATGCTGTTCAGTATGGTTTAGATATGGAAACAGGCGATATCAACTACGCCGAAGTTGAGTCTTTAGCGAAAGAACATAAACCTAAAATGATTGTCGCTGGTTTTTCTGCATTTTCAGGAATTGTAGATTGGCAGCGCTTTAAAGATATCGCAGACTCAGTTGGCGCATACTTATTTGTAGATATGGCGCATGTTGCTGGTTTGGTTGCTGCAGGTATTTATCCTAATCCTGTTCCAATTGCAGACGTTGTGACATCGACTACTCATAAAACACTTCGTGGCCCTCGTGGTGGTATTATTCTGGCTAAATCAAATCCTGAAATTGAAAAGAAACTAAATTCAATTGTATTCCCAGGCACCCAAGGTGGGCCTTTAATGCATGTAATTGCAGCTAAAGCAGTTGCATTTAAAGAAGCCTTACAACCTGAATTTAAAGATTACCAAATCCAAGTTGTTAAAAATGCTAAAAAACTAGCGGAAGTCATGAAGTCACGTGGTTATGATATTGTTTCTGATGGCACTGAGAATCACCTAATACTAATTGATTTAGTTAAAAAGGATATTACTGGTAAAGATGCTGAAGCAGCGTTAGGCAGAGCAAATATTACAGTTAACAAAAATGCTGTACCAAATGATCCACGCTCTCCATTCGTGACAAGTGGTTTACGTTTAGGTTCACCAGCAATTACCACACGTGGCTTTAAAGAAGCAGAAGTTGAGCTACTAACTAACTTAATGTGTGATGTGCTCGATAACTTAGGTGATGAAAAAGTTGAGTCTGACGTTAAAGCTAAAATTTTGACTCTGTGCTCAAGTTTTCCTGTTTATAAGTAGCTTTATATCTCGCTAGAATATACACCTAGGTTTTCAAGTGCTAGGTGTTGCGTCTCATTGTTATTATTTTTTCTCAAGCTATGGTAGTGACCATGTCGATTAACTATATTGCTTTTATGTTGTTCTGAGTGATTAGGTATTACATCTGAATAAGCTACAAATGCAATTAGCATAGATACTGTAAAGATAATTATTTTCTTCATATATTAATTCCAATTATTTGACTATATTTGTCTATATAATAGCAATTGCCAATTAGTGTTTGAAAGTGTATTAAATACACTACTCAAGCTATTAGTAATTCATTAACTATGTTTCTGATTCTCCAGACCTTAATCTTTACATTTGGCTATTAATTGACTAGTATTCTGACTTATATTTAATCAATTATGAGGAGATGTATTTATTGCCATGAATTCGATTAAATTATTTATATTCACCTTAACGTGTTCTCTTATATCACTTGCCAGCGCCGAGAGGATAGGCAATGAAGCAGAGAATGATTCACTTGGATTTGCAGCATTTGTTCCAGCTGAGAATAATCATTGTGAGCTTGTTCAAACTCAGATACAAAAAGATTTTTCAATTAAGTCAGACATCTATGACTATGGTTCTTTTTGCTTATTGACCGGTAGACTGCATAACCCAGAAGAATTTAATAACTTACATACAAGGTTAACTATTGAAAATGTTAATGTTTGGCCGCTAGTCAATAGAATAGATGACCAAGACGCACCGAATATGGTTAAAGCTAATTTTTCTGCACCTATCGATCTAGTGAATGAGTTACAAATAGCACATCAAGCTGTAGGCTTAGTCGATGAAAATAATGATCAAATTGGCTGGTGGAAAAATAATGAAAATCCCGGTGATACAGTTATATTTGGTTTGCTTGATAGTGGTCTTGATAATCTTCATCCACTATTTAATTCTAAGCAAAACACCATCATAAAACTCGGAGAACAGTTAAACAAATATAAGAATGACGTTAGAACACCGCATGGTACGGGTGTTGCTGGCATTGTTGCAGCAAATGATAAAAATTCCCAATTTCAAGGCATTGTCTATGGCATTAAAAATATATACTCAGCTTTAGCGGGTGATGAGGATAGTGAAGGAGATACGTTAGCGGGTCTTTCATTAACTTTAAAAAATTTAGATGAGCTTATTAAGAATAAAATTGATGCCATTAACTATAGTTTTGGTAACGGTAATGCAGGGTGTGTTAATTATGCTGACTGTCAAATATACTCACTCTTAGATGAAAATATAAATGTACTAGACTGGCAACCATTGGCGCGCGTTGTCGATTATATGGTAGATACCAAAGGCACTTCATTTCTAAAGTCAGCAGGGAATGCAGGTTGGACACCATCTACTCAAGAAGCACCTTATGCAAACACATTATCAACACCTGCAGATAGTTATAATGCTATTGTAGTTGCCAATATGGATCTTGGTGATTATTCAGTAGTAGATGAGAATGGAAATCCTTTAACCCATAGCGCAAACCGTCTATTACCACACGTTATTAAAAGTTCTAGTAGCAGGGGGCCTACAGTGATTGGTCGTAAAAAACCAGATTTAACGGCACCAGGGCACAACACAAGAACGGCTGCACCCAACCCAGAAGTTTATTATGACCCTGCAAATTTTCCAAAATTCAAAATTTATAAAGAAAAAATGATGTATGATCCCGTTACTCAAACACGTTTGCAAACTGGGACAAGTACGGCAACGCCATTTATAACGGGTTCGGTATTGCTAATAGATGATTATGTGAATAAGCATTTAAAAGAAGAAAGCAGCACATTAATAGAACCTATGGCAATGAAAGCATTGCTGATAAATAGTGCAGACTCTTGGACTGATAACGGTCAGCCTGGGCCACATGATCTTAATTATGTATGTGATACTGATGAGCCAAGCTGTGGACATGGACCTGTATACCATAGTGAATGGAATAGAACTTATGGCTGGGGCTATATCAATTTATATAATGCTTTTATGCAAAAAGAGAATGTGATTTTAGATACAATTTCCCCAAATGGAAAAATCAAACAGTATTACGTTAAGCTTGCACCAGGTGATAAAATCACATTAGCATGGAATAGGCATGTAGGTTTTAATGATAATTTAGAAGGCTATAAATTAAATCAACTTAATTTGAAAATAATAGATCCTGTCACAAAAAAAGAATATTCTGATACCAGTGAAATTGATAATGTTAAACAAGTATCATATGGCGATGCTATAAAAGATAGAGGCCAAGGCAGAAAAGAATTTCTCGTTATTGTGGAAACACCTGATGATAAATTTGATGGTGTCAAAGAAGAAAAGTTTGCATTATCTGCTGCCTCAACTATTTATAAAACACAACTTGAACAAATCTAATACTTTCAAAATGCGTACTTACCATTTTTACTCTCTTAAAAATTTTATCTTCTGAAATTCTAGGTGGATGAGTGTGTAACAGTTGACCTTATTTTGATCATAAATTGTAATAACCAATTATAATCTATACTATTAAATTGAGTAATACATCAAGCTTATAGAGTTGATTTGCTAAGCCCCCACAATAGGATTGTTATGATGATACAAAAATATTTATCGGCTAAAAATAGTATATTTCTGGGTTTAATATTAATGATAGGTGCTATTTTTGTAATGGATGATTCACCACATAACCTTGGTGATTTTCAAGATGTAACAAGAATGGATATCATTGTTGATAATGGAAATTAACCCCCAAATAGTGACGGGTTACACTTTTATATAATAGATCTTTGCTTGATTAATAAGTTCGTTTAACTTTTCTATATGCAAATCAAGTTTTTGATCATTAGGTTGGTAGATGGCATGGAATTGAATAGGGGAAAGCTGTGTTCGAATTTGCCACATGTAATGTTCAAATTTATTAATTTTCTCTCTGTCTTCTTTTGTTACTGTCAAATCAGCATAGTAGTTCTCACCAGCAACGCTGGTCGAATCAAGAAGCGTATTAAGCTTATCACTGACTTTATTAACTTTAGATATACTATTTTTTTGCCCTTTATAATTTAAAATATCAGTTAATACCCTCGGTGCCGTATGACAAAATTCTTGCTGTAGTATGTGATAATTGAAACGTGAATAATTCATTTTTTTACTTAATGGATAATCCAGTACAGCACAGATAACAATTCCTAAGGTTGCCGCAATTAATCCAGCAAACGCTGCTTCTGACAAAGCAAGTGCTGGCTGTTCATTATTATGGTCAAAAATAAATGACACCAATAATAACGCATAAAATGTTAAATACATTGCCTGAACATCATAACGTTTTGGATATGTAATTGAAGGCGTCATACAGGCACAAAAAATAAAGAATACGACCACAAATCTAAAGTTGAGTTGAAATAGATAAAATGCCAAAAGGATAATTAGCAGGCCAGTTATCGTCCCTTTTTCTCGATGGATGCCTTTAGTAATAATTAGTCCAGGTTCATAGGCTGTTGAAACCAAAATAATACTATTTAGTGTCCACCAAGCCATTGGGAGTTGTGTTGTAAATATCCATAGCCCTACGCCAAATAGAATGGAAACATGCCAGGCTCTGGCTAAATTCATTTTTAGCTTTAAAGACTGCTGCATACTTTATTCCAATTTTTGGCTGATTTTTCTAAAAACGCTAACGCCATTTTTTGTTGTGCATTTGTTTGTTCACATACAAGTGATATTGGGACTGAATAAGGGCGTTTTTTACTGATCTTTTGTTTAAATGTAGAAAACTCGGTAGCAAAATCTTCCCAGAATATATGAATAATTTTTTCGTGTTGTAATGAGATAACGATCATATTAATATGCCGACAACATAATGACATTCTCATAATGTTTAATAACTTGTTATGTTTAATGAGTCGTTTATATTCAAACATCATTGTTAAGTGCCTAACAGACTCTTTACTATAGATAACTTTTTGGTTATTCAGTAATAATTTAAAATTTACTTCAATGACTTCTGTATAGCGTTTTAATGCACTGTGCCAAACGTGCACATATAAATTTTTGTGAATTAATAAACCAAACACCATGATGAACATAGATGCAATAATTGCGAATACAATAGCTTTAATCGTAACAACATCACCAATAGGGGAGATTGGTGCAGATATAGCTGCCGCTGACATCATGTAGCCTATAAAGGCTCTAAACTTAAAATATTTTTTTATAATGATGTAATTTAATAGCAAGAAAATAGCAACACCACAAAAGACAAAAGTAGCTTTATAAAGGTATAGCGCTGAAAATGTAGCTGATATCGCTGCCGTTATTATAAACCCGGTAATCAGCCAAAAATATTTTTCCCTAAAAGTTAAAAAAACAGGGAAGATAAAAATAGCAATTAGCATAATTGGGGTATAAAAAAATGCAGCGGTTGCTGATGGTCTGAGCAAGTTATAAAATATCATGTACCATACGGACAAAAACAAACATTGCCGAAAAATAATCCGCTGAGTGTAGTAAGGATCAATCCTATTTAGGTAATTAGTAAATGTCGATATAAACATAAGCACTAGAACCAACACGTAAAGGGTACTCTGGGTCTGGATCAGTTACACGTATTTGCACAGGCAGCCTTTGAGGTATAAGTAACCATTGGTTTTCATTTTTAATGTCTTGAAGTTGCGTACGGTTGTCTGTGTATTGACGATTTGCACCCCAATAGTCTGAAATTACCTCACCGTGAAATACTTTCTGAAATAAATACGTTCTAGGAAATATTAAGACTTTATCTCCAGGATGCACAAAACGTAAGTCTGTTTCCTCAAAGTTAGCCTGAATGAGGACTTCATCAGTCGTCACAATTGAAAATAAAGGTTCGTTGAAATTAACTGGATTGCCAAGTGTTAAATAAAAATTTTGAATAATCCCATTTCTTTGGGCATAAACAATGGTTTGGTCTAAATAAAATTTTGCATCATCAAGTTCAGCTTGCAAAGATTCTATTTTATGAACTTGAGACTTAATTTCTTTTTTATCGATTTCAATTTGACGTAAACTAGCATTATATTCAGCAAGTGACGCCTTGGTGTCTTTAATTGAGTCTCTTGCTACCATGGCTGATACAGCTCGAATTTTATATGCTGCCTGATACATGTCATCATCAAGTTTAATTTTTTCGTAAATTTTCTGTCTGCTGTTACTAATCTCGATATCTCGTTGTAACGTATGCTCTAAAGATTCCAATTTTGCCTGCGCATCTTTTAAATTAGCTGTGGCTTGATTGTGCGCATATCGATATGGATCATCCAAAACTTTAAATAGGGGTTGTCCTTTTTTAACATAGTCACCGTTTTTAACATGGATCTCTGTTACATATCCACTCACTTCCGCGACGACAGGCCTGACGTTATTTACAACGAAAGCATTATCGGTAAAGGGTAATAAAAATGAGATGACGTAAATAAATAATATCGCCACACCAATCGCGACGATAATATTGGTAAAGTTTAAATGTTTCTTCCAAGCAATATACATTCTATTACCTATTCTTTTTTATCTTTGGATTCATTGTTATCTTTGGTGTTGTGTAAATAGCCACCACCTAGATTTTGATATAATGCAACAACTGTTAATAATTGCTGTAGCTTATTCTGGGTTAATTCAATTTTCAGTTCTTGAAGTTTCACTTTTACATACAATGCCTGAATGAGCGAATCTAATCCTATTTCATAAAGTTGATTTGTAAGATCATATTGAGTTTCAATATGCTGGTATGATGAATATAAATTCTCATAGCTTTGGGTGTATAGTTGGTTTGCAGAAAGGGCAGTATCAACTTCCTTTAACGCCAATCGAACTTGATTGAAATAACCATAGTAACTAGATCGATACTCACTAGAAGCCGTGCTGATTTTTCCAATCATGGTTGGATCAAAGTCATAAGTCAGCATTGCCTGCTTCAAAAAGACATTTTCGTCAGGTGTTTGAAGACCACTTTGTGGTGCTGGTTCAGTATTGCTGAGTCTAGATATAAATGCTTTTAAATTAATTCCAGGTAAAAATGAACTTGTTGCAATACCAATTGCTGTATTTGCCATTTTTAGCTGTGTTTCTGCATAACCAATATCGGGTCTATCGGCCAGTACTGTGGCTGGCATATTAGCATAATTTACGGTTGAAACAGGTAGTTCAGTAAAAGATTTATCAGTAAGGATGCTGCCTGGGTTTTCATTAATTAAATATTTTAATGAATTAGAGCTAATAACAATATTATGTTTAAATACCTTTAGTTGCGCTTGAATTGCATCAACTTCTGCATCTATCACTTGAATATCAATTAGATTTTTTGTGCCAATCTCAAACTCTTGGGTAATTAAACTAGAAAGTTGCATAAGCGTTGAATCCAATTCAACAAATTCCGCATAAAGCTCTCTTTGCGCCAAGTATGTAAAGTAGCTATTGGCAACCATACCAATCGTCGACAAACGCACTGCGTCTTTAGCATATTCTGCTCTTTCTACACCATATTCAGCAAATTCAACTTTTTTGATTTGAGTGAAAATATTTAAAATATATTCTGGTATGAAGGCTAAAAAAGTACCTGGATAACCTAAATTAGGTAATTGTGAAAGACCTGCCAATAAATTAAAACTAGGTACCCAGCCTAACTCAGTTTGTTCAAGCTCACCCTGTGCAACTTCTAAATTTGAAACAGCAATCTGCACGTTATTATTCACTTTTAATGCTTTGTCTATTAGCTGATTTAAAGTTGGGTCGTTATATTCTTCCCACCAAGCCAACTCTGGCATATTTTTAGTATCATAATTTGCACTTACAACGGTATTTGACCATTCTTCCGGCACATGAGTATCAGGCTTTTCGTAATCTGGACCCATTAAGGCGCAGCCACCTAATACGCAGCATATTGAAATTAGAGAAAATTTTATTTTCTTAAACATGCGGTAGAATGGCTTATGTGTCTGAATGATTATTACTTAAACTGTAGTGCAGAATTTATTATTTGCTTAATCTTAATATGGATTTTTATCATTTAATTTTGATTATTGACATAAGCTCTTGTGCTTATTATCAATTTATTTAGAAGTTAATTTAAATTTCTAAGTATCAACCATAATATTAACATATAATATTCATGATCAAATTTATAAGGTTTATGAATGGATATACAAGATATTTTAGTTCCAATTAATTTACATGAAGAGCATACAAAAGTTATTGATTCTGCAATAGATCTAGCAGATAAATACAACAGTAACCTTACCATACTAAATGTTCAAGCAGCACCATTTGAGTTAAGTGGTTTAGCAAATGAACAAGATAAGTCTCTAGAGAATAGAATTAAAAACGATTTAAACGAAAAATCGAAAAATACAAATATTAAACAAACTAAAGTTGAAACCGTTATGGGTGTAGCTCAAAATGAAATTGTATCATACGCAAAAAAACATAAAACTGATTTAATTGTCATGGGTACACATAATAAACACGGTGTTTCCTTGCTGGGTGGTTCTACTTCAAGTTATGTTTTACATCATGCAAAATGCAATATATTTGAAGTCCATTTAGATTAGACTTTATAATTTATGAAAATTATTTTTTTGTATTTAGCTCACATAGCTAATTTAAATTACAACATGTGATATGTTTCATCTCAATTTATAAGGTCATCGCTATTTTGAGTTCACTTTATGGGTAACAAACTGAAGTTGGTTAGCTTCTCTATCATATATTTCATGATGTTATTCCAATTTGGAACAGACTTATATTTGCCTTCATTTCCAGAAATTACAAAAGTATTATCGACTACAGATGCTTATGTTCAACTGACTTTAAGTGTGTTTTTATTTGGATTTGCCATATCTCAGTTAATCTATGGGCCTCTTTCAGATAGATATGGTCGCAAAATATTTATACTAGGTGGTATGATATTATTTTTCTTAGCCACTTCATTGGGTGCGCTTAGCGATAACATTTATTGGTTATTAACGGCTAGATTATTTCAGGGATTAGGTGCCGGAGCAGGGAGTGTAATAGCAAGAGCTATGATGAAGGATTGTTTTTCTGGTGTTGCGCTAGAAAAACTTGCATCAGCTCAAGGAATAATTTGGTCTTTCATACCAATGATTGCACCTGTTTTTGGCAGTTATTTACAAAAGTATCTTGGCTGGAGAAGTAACTTTTATGTGTTAGGTATATTCATTCTAATTGCTGTTATTTTAGCGGCGCTTTTGCCTGAAACAAACGTTAACAAATTAGAAAAAATTAATTTCTCAAAAATAATAAGTAATTACAAACATATTTTGTCAAATAAGAAATATATAGCGTATGCACTTTGTCCTGTTTGTATTATCGCTATGAATATATCATTCAGTACAATAGCGCCATTTTTATTTCAACAAGGCTATGGATTGAGCGTCGTTAGTTATGGTTGGATCATTCTTTTTATTGCAATTAGTTTTGTGATTGGAAATGTTCTCAATAGAATTTTACTAAACAAAATTGAAAGCTATAAATTAATCAATTATGGTGCGCTTATTGTTATAAGCATAAACAGCTTATTATTTATAACGACTATTTTTAATAGTCGACCAAATTTAATTGTATTGATTTTTCTAATCATTATGGTCTGGGTAGGTTCTTCATTAGTATACTCAAATTGTGCTGCACAGGTCATGCATATATTTCCTGAGTTAGCAGGGAGCTCAGCAGCTATATTCGGTTGTATGGTCTTTATTGGTGGCATGCTTGGGTCAGCAATCGTGACGAATTTGCCTAATACTTCATTATGGGGTTTTGCTCCTTTAGCATTGCTTGCGGGAATAGTAATGTTCATCTCGAGTAGTATTGCAAACAGAACAGTATAAAATTAAAAATGAGTATATATTAAATATATTTCATTAATTACATATATTCTGATATGATTATTTTGTGATCATCAACTGGAATATAATATGTATCATTTCAATAAGAAATTACTAACAAGTTCATTATTGGCTTTGTTATATGCGAATACATTAAGTGCGGATAATATTGATGGTAAAATAAATGCGATGACCTTTAATGTCAGAGTTTGTATCGACTCTGGTTCAAAAAGTTGTGAGGCCAGAAAGCCATTTATTGAAGATATTATTAATGCAAATATTAATGAAGGTAAATTTACGCAAAATATAAATACAATGGACTTCATTGGTTTTCAGGAAAGCGATATCTTATGGCGTAATCTTTCTTTTGAATCTAATATTCAAAAGTGCGAATACTATAAAAACATTAATCAAATAAATGGTTGTATTAATTTTGGTGAAGGACTTACGCTGGTATATAACCCTAAGCGTTGGCAGTTAGAAAATACTCAACGTAAAACATTAGCATTGGACGATGATTGCCGCTGGAGCAGCAATCGTGATGAGGTTTGTCAAACTGGTAATCGTATGATCGGAATGGCATATTTTCGTGAAAAAGAAACAAATCAATTTATATATATTATAGATACACATGGCCCCAGAGCAGTTAAATGGGAAAGATGGAATGAGTTTAATAATTTACTGCAAGATAGAGTAAATAAAGATGCGCCCATCATTGTTTTAGGGGATTTTAACAGAAGAGATCCACTGCAATATTATGATGAGTTCATTAAGGTTAATACTGATCCTGCTGGATCACATGGGTTTAGTAATCATTGGGAAGTAGGCACGATAGATTATATTTATTACACCGAAGGACTAAATAAAATTGACGATGAAGTCATACGTTACCCGTCTAAATGGTCTGGCGATGTTTCCCATGGTTTTGCTTCTGACCATTACCCTGTATGGGCTTCATTTACTTTTGAAAATGATCAATATAGTCATTTAGAATGCAAACCAGAAATTAATGTGTTAGATCAAATACGCCAAGGCTCCGATAAGAACATCTCAATCTCCTGGAATTTAATAACGCAAAATGAATATAATCCGGTTAGCCATTATCAAATCCTTAACTGGTTAAAAAAGCCAATTGAAGTTGAGAGTAATGAATATAAAATTTCAGCTAAAGATAATTTATTATTCAATGATAGCCCAGAGGGCAGCAGTGAATATCATTACTATATAAGATCACAGTGTATGAATGGTAAGTATTCTGACTCTGACGTAATTGTTGTTAATGCCTATGAGCCAGATCAATCAGAAACATGCGGCCATCCTGCTGAGCTTATTAATGCAAACATCTCTCCTGATAGAAAAGTAACGCTTGAATGGGAAGAGAATGGTAGTACTAATTTAAAAGGTTATGTCGTAATGAATTACAATTTGGGTAAATCATGGTCTCAATCTCAGCAAAGATGGGTAAATATATCAAATAATCCAGAATATACCACTTCAACTATATTTTCTGAGGAAGGGGTAGGGATTGATAATTTAGATTATAAAGGCCCATTTGTATATTACGTCGGTTCAGTTTGCACCAACCAAGAATTTACACCGAATAAAGAAAACTTATTAAAAGCTACAGTTGAAATAAATTCTGAGAATATTCACCCTAACTTTACAATCACCAAAGGGTATTGGCCTAATAATTCAAGCCATAGATTTACCATTAAACATCAAAATACAATCGATGATTCATTACATTATCAACCAATCACATCTGGGCAATTCAATACATTTGAAATTTATGATGAAGATAATCAGTTGAGCTGCAATATCATCGATATGGCAAATAATGATAAAAAAGGTGATTGTGGTGGTGTCGTAATATCAGAAGACAGTTATAACAATTATAAAATTTACCTACAGCCACAACTATTTTAGACTTGTGGTTCAGGTTCTTTTTGAGATGGGGCGTTAGTATCAGAGCCATATATCTTGTTTAATAACGTTTTAAAAGTAGCGCCTTGAATTAAAATGGATAGCATTACAGTTATATATACAATAGAAAATGTCGTCGATAGATATGAATTGTTGTGATACGGAATTGAAAGCGCTAGCGCTAAAGATACACTTCCCCTGAGCCCGCCCCAGGTCATAACAATATTATTTTTAAAAGTTTCTCTAGAAACTCGTCTTTCAATAATTAACATAGGTAAGCTGACGCTTATATATCGGGTTATAACAGTAACGATAAACCCAACAATGCCTGCTATCATTAGGGCGACGCTAAACCTTGTTTCTAGTATTTCCATACCAATCATCACAAATAAAAACGCGTTTAATAGGTCATCAATAATTAACCAAAAATCACTCAGTTTAATAGAAGCCCTGGAAGATGGTGACCTTGAACGACTATTCCCAATAATAAGCCCAGTTATTACCATGGCGAGCGGGCCCGACACTCCTAAAGTTTCAGCAAGCCAGAAACCTGAGCTAACAAGTGCAAGTGATAGTATAATTTGAGTTTCGCCATCATCGGCCTGATTCATAAACCAATTACCAATGTAGCCCAACGCCACACCCAAGAGAATACCACCCAAGCCTTCTTGAGCTGTAATTAAGGCTATGTTGGTAAATGTTGGCTTAACGCCATCATCCCCAAACGTAATGGTCACTAAAATTATAAACAGAACGATTGATGCAACATCGTTAAATAATGCCTCACCCGCGATATGTGTTTTAGTTTTTGTTGGTATGTTTTTATTTTTTTTAAACACCGCAAAAACAGCGATAGGGTCAGTTGGTGATATAATCGCGCCGATAAGCAAACAAACACTGTAGGGTGCTTCAGCATTTAGAATAATGGGTGTTAACAACCATCCGGCAGTACCTATAATGAACGTAGAGATAATGACACCAATACTTGCTAAAGCGGCAATACCTTTATAATGTGTTTTTAAATCAACAATACTTAAATGCATTGCAGAGGCAAAAAGCAAGTAACCTAACATACCTTTTAGTACAACTTCTTTAAAATTTACACTGTCTAATAATTTATATATTGGGGAAAAAGTTTCAGGGTAGTACCGTATGGAGGCAAAAATTATGAGTGATATTACAGCGCTAATCAATGTTAGACCAATTGATTTAGGTAATTTTAGAATCCTAAAATTTATAAAGCTGGCAGATGCGGTTATTACACTGAGTAAAACAAATAGACTGTAATGACTCACATATTCCATACTATCAACCAATTAATAAAAAATTACACGCTTTAATAATAGTGGTATTGCCAACATTATTAAATGAATAATAGCGGCGTACATCGATGAAAATTGCTTAATTTTTCTTGAGCATTTCTCTCAGGCCAGCAATACTTTTGCGACCTAGTTCTTTTTTTTCTTCTTCGGTTGTTTCTTTTTTCCCACTCCAGCTGATATGTTCTTCAGGTAACTCATCTAAAAATCGACTGTAGTTAGTAGTGGACGTTTCTCCAAACCTTTTGCGTTTTTTTGCATAAGTGATAATTAAATTTTCTCGCGCTCTGGTTATACCGACGTACATCAAACGACGTTCTTCTTCAATTTGACCGTCATCAATACTTTGTTGGTGCGGAAGTAATCCTTCTTCTAAACCCATCAAATATACATTGGGGAATTCCAAGCCTTTTGATGCATGCAAGGTTAACAATTGCACTGCATTTTCTTCTTTCTCTTCTTCCTGTTGATCCATCATATCAATCAAAATAAGCTTATTTAAGACTTGTTGAAGTGTCTCATCGGGTGAGTCAATACAAATTTTAGTTAGCCAACCTATAACTGTAAGGATATTACCATATCTTTTTTCAGCTTGTTCTGGGGTTAAATTTTCATCTATTAGATACGTCAAATATTGAATCTCTTCAAGCAGCTTAATTAATATCATTTCATACTCTTTCGGCTCTACCTGATTCAGCTCTGTTTGGTACTTATTTATAAAGCGTGAAAATGTTCTAAGTTTATCTAGTTGTTTTGGTGATATAGCTTGCTCTATACCCATTTCATCAATAGCGGCTAGATAGGGCGTATCTCTTGCATGTGCATACTTAGTTAGCTTTGATATGGTTGCAGGACCAATTGACCTTTTAGGAATATTAATGGCTCGAAGGAATGCTTTATTATCCTCGACATTAGTGATGATACGCATATATGCAAAAAAATCTTTAATCTCTTTTTTTGAGAAAAATGAAGCACCACCGCTAAGTTTGTAAGGTACACGATACTGCTGAAGGTTTTTTTCAAGCAAAAATGACTGATGATTACCTCGATACAATATAGCGTAATCGTTATAGCTTTTTCCTGATTGAACACGATCTGCAATAATCTCAGTAATAATGCGGCTAGCTTCTGCTTCTTCATCTAATGAAGGTAATATTTGAATTTGACTACCTATAGCAAGGTTTGACCATAAAGCCTTTTTATAAAGGTGAGGGTTGTTGTCAATTACTTGGTTTGCGCATTGTAGTATTCGGCTTGATGAACGGTAGTTCTGCTCTAACTTTATTACCTTTAAATTTGGGAATTGCTCTTCTAATAATCCAATATTCTTAGGGTCAGCCCCACGCCAGGCATATATAGATTGGTCATCATCGCCCACAACAGTGAACTTAGCACGTTTCCCAACTAATAATTTCACCAGCTCATATTGGCTGATATTCGTATCTTGATATTCATCAACAAGAAGGTATCGTATTTTGGACTGCCATTTTTCTAAGATTGAAACATCATTTTTAAACAGCAAAACTGGCAACAAAATTAAATCATCGAAATCTACTGCGTTGTATGCTTTCAAATAATCTTGATAGCGTTTGTAAATTTCTAATGCCGGCTCTAAGTGCTTTTCATTATTATTTAAAACAATTTCTTTTGGGAGCATCATGCCATATTTCCATAATGAAACCTGATGCTTATAAATCTTGTTTAACTCTTTAGAGCTTTGAAAAAGAACCGAAGAAATTTCATTAATGATGCTTGTGCTGTCGTGATCATCAATCAAAGTAAAATTTCTATTATAACCAAGCTTGGTAATTTCTTTTTTTAGGACATTAAGACCAAAAGTATGGAATGTACTAATATTTAAACCACGTGAATTCTCACCTTGAAGTTCTTTCTTTACCCGCTCTTTCATTTCTCTAGCAGCTTTATTGGTAAATGTTACCGCTAAAATATTATTGGGTTTATATAAACCTTGTTTAATTAAATAAGCAATTTTTTTGGTTATAACAGAGGTCTTGCCACTGCCAGCACCCGCTAGAACTAGAAGGGGTGAGTCTACATATTTGACAGCTTCTAGTTGTTGGTCATTTAATTGAGACATATATTCAAATTGATATAATATTTTTAGCTTTAAATATATTAGACTTAATGACTATGTTGGTCTATTCATTTATTTGTTCATAACTTTAATTTACCTGATTACCCATAAAGAGACAGCCATGTTTTATCAAGTATATAAATAGCGCAATTGAAACCAGGTCGTCACCCCTTGCTTGACAAGGGGTCCAGGCTACCTGTAATTTTAATTTCAGGATTTGTCTTAATTATTTCAGGCCTGAGTTGCCTAGATTCTGAATCAAGTTCAGAATGTCACAACTGCTTGAATTGCCAGAAATTATAATTATGATCAATAAGCATAGCTGAGCATTATAGGTAATCAGGTTAATTTATGATTTGATCTGACTGTTGCTCAAGAACCCAGGTTATTCTTACTAATAAACCAGATTTATCTTGTCTATTTTCTAATGCAATTAGAGTATCATGATTATCAAGAATATTCTTCACAATTGATAAGCCTAGGCCAGTCCCTGGAACTTCAGATGAACGTGATCTATCAAGTCGATAAAATGGTTTAAATACATTTGTCAGTTCTTCTTCAGGTATTCCTGGGCCTTCATCTTCAATAATTAGGCTCAACTCATTTATAGATTGAACGATAGACACTTTTGCGATTTGCCCATATTTAATGGCATTACTAATAATATTCTCAATTGCTCTTTTAAATGCAATGGGTTGAATGCTTAAAAATACAGGTTCTAAATCAATATCTTCGTAATAGACAGATTTACCTTCTTCAATTAAATTGAATATAATCGACTCAATGAGCGAAACTACATCCAGTGTCTCAAACTTTTCATTAATCTTATTACCATCTGAAAAAGTAGATATTTGTGAAAGAATACTTTCTATCTCGTTTAAACATTTTTCGAGAAACTCTGGATCATTTGTTTCGGGATATTTATTCTGTAAATACAATTTAGCGCGAGTGAGCGGTGTTCTAATATCATGTGAAATTGCTGCTAGGGTAAAGGCTTTTTCATCCACTAGCTTTTCAATATGGTTAATCATTTTAGTCATTGATTTTGCTGCACCAGCAGCGACTAATGGCCCAAATACCGGTATTTTAGTTTTAAATTCACTAATATCTATTTCTAGCTTTTTAGCCAATATATTAATTCTCTGCCAGGGTTTAATAATGCTTTGTGTTGCAAACATATATGCAAATAAAATTAGAACAATAAATGCCTCAATACATAATAAAACAATTATTCCAATTGAATCTTGAGGGTTTCTTACTTTTAAGTTAAACCAACAATTGTTTGTGGGGCTATATACAGACAGCTCAAAATGAAGCTCTCCAGAGTTGTATAGTTTTGATACTTTTTCATAAATGACTGTATTCGTATTATCTTTTCTTATAAGTAAAATCTCTTTCTTATTCATCCTAAGCAAATTTTTATATAGCGGTTTAGAGGTTATGCTGTAATCCACTAAGTCTGTGTGCAGATCATATATTACTTGATGTAGTATTTTATATTGTAGCTTTGTTAAGCCAAGTGTTTCCAGGTCGAAGAATAATTCTGCGCTAGCACTTACTCTTCTCAACCCTAAATGATATATATATTCATTATTTTTAGTGTTCTGATAAATTGTTAGCGTTACGCTCAATATAAGCAGCAGCATTAAAACCAATAAAATTATATTTCTAAATAATGTGCGTTGTAACCCTCGCATCTATCTATTCCTTCCAGAGAACATTCTGAGTAAATATATAACCTTGACCATGAAGCGTTTTTATTATTTCTGGTTTATTTCTATCTTTTTCTAGTTTCTTCCTCAGTCGACTGATTGCAACATCAATACTTCTATCAAAAGCGTCACAATCTCTGCCATGAATTTTTTGCATTAATTGATCACGTGAAAGTGGCTTGTTCACATTTTTCATCAACGTGACTAGCATATTGAACTCGAGCGTACTTAAATCAATCCTATTAGAATCTTTCTTTAAATACCGGTTAGATAAATCAACAATCCAGTCACCAAAACAACCAGTGGTATGTTCTTTTTCTTCACTAGATAATTCACCTTGGTAACGGTTTAACGCACGTTTTATTTTTGCTAATAATAAATGAGTGTTAAATGGTTTAACAATGTAATCGTCTGCGCCATGCTCATGTGCAAGTATTTGCTCAACTTCACTGTCGACAGCGCTGATTATAATAATTGGTATGTTATATTTTTCTCGCACTCTTCTGCAAAAACTAATGCCATTTTCGCCTGGCATCATCACGTCAAGTAGTATCAAATGAAATTGATTAGAATTTAGTTTATCTTCACCTTCTCGGGCATTTGAGGCTAATTGATTTTCATAACCATTATTATTAAGAAGCTCAGATATTAACTCTCTAATACTTTCATCGTCGTCTATAACAAGAATATTATATTTATTCATATTTGGCGTGTGTTTTACGTTATATATCTAAACATAGAGCTATTTGAATTATTTTTCCATTTTATAATACTTTGTGACACAATATATGAATTTTAACATTCTTATTATTGGTGAATCACAGTTGTTACAATTTGTTACATTTATGAAATATTCCTGATACAAACTGTTGGTATATTAGACAGCAAGTTCATTGCAAAAGTATTAAGGGAATGTTATGCAACAAGTATCCGTTAACAATAATGCTGTGTCTCAAAATAGTAACAATAAACCATCATTAAAAAAATATAAATTTAATAAGACTATCCCGCATTATATTTCAGCCTATTCAGTTTCTATTTCTAAGCAGGCATTTAGGAATATTGGCTCCGAGGTTGTTAAAGCAACCATTCATTCTGATGAGTTGTTAGAAGATAAAAATCAAAGTGCATTTATAAAGAAAACAACCATCAAAAGGTCTTGTTCTGACTGTGAAATACAAATAGATGCTTATGTTAAAGAAAAATTTTTTAACCCTGAACTGGATGTTAGCCCAAATGATGAAACAGCAATTTTGAATTTTTGTTACCAATTTGTTGAAGAAAATTTAGATTTTTATATTGAAAATTTACAGGGTTTTTCGCAACTTCAGTTTGTTAATGATGATGAATATAGAAAAAATGTTTTCTTTAATGGTCAAACAGCTAGTGAAAATTTAAGCCCGAAACAACTAAGTGTTTTATACTGGAGCGCGAGAGGCAAAACCTCGCAAGAAGTTGCTGAAATTATGCACCTTTCAAATGAAACAATAAAGTGCCATAAAAAACAAATTCTATTAAGATTATGTGCCGCTAATATTGCTCACGCAATTTATATCGCACTACAAGAAAAAATAATAAACTAATTAGTGGTATGTTGGTAACAAGCTAAGGGATTGTAATTTTTCTAAGACTTTTATTGAAACGAGTTCTTTCGCTTTATCAGGATGTTGATCTAATACAAATTCAGTGATATTTAAATCAGGAATATCACAAATACATTCGTATTTAGTATCTTCTTTTAAGTGTATCTCAACAAGTTGATATTGTGGTAGATCTAAGCCAAGCTGTTCAAATCTAGTGCTTAAAATTTCTGATGTTAGCATCTCATAAGTACCGATGTTAATGTTGAGTACCGAGAATATTACTCGCCAGTCACACCGTAAGCAAGAAATAAAATTGCGAATATTTTTTGTCTAGATATTGCAATTTTTGAAAGCCTTATGGGTCAATGGTTGATCAATTTTTAGCAAGAAATCAAGCAATATTTTATATTAAAATAAACGCTAAATGATGGATAAATTTATAATTAAATACCTTGTGTTTAAAAATAATATGATTAAATTCAATTAGATAAAATACTCTAAAGCCATTGATATGCAACGGTAAGCTCTGCTATTAGTGATTTCGTAAATCAAGGCTTGATACGCTATGTTATGATTCTGCTAAATGTGTAAGATAATAATAAAATAATTTTCAATTTTGATGTAATGACAAGAAAATTTCCATAAATAACAAGACTAGATATAATTAATTGTAATCTAAAATTTAAAAATGAATTTATTATGAAAACTGTTCTTCTTGCCTCATTATGTATTTTGATTATACCACTTTCTGGTTGTATGACTGCTAGTCAATCACAAACTGAAGATGCTCACAGCCAAGCGCTAGAGAATGTCGAAAATAATAATATATCTCAACCAAATAATTGTTCATCGGATGCATGTAAAAAAGCTTATACACAGGGAATACAAGATCACATTAACATGCAAAATAACTAATATAAGGAGTGCTTGTGAGAAAATTTATCATTGGCTTATTTTTATCAATATTATCTTTCAACTTCAGCTCTGCACAGTCTAACGCCGAACTTGATCAATTGTACAAATTAATGGCACAACGAGCTGAGATAATGAAAGAAGTGGCTGCCCAAAAATGGTTACATAACCACAAGTCTACAGTATATGACTCTGATCAAGAGCTTAAAGTACTCAATAATGCTGAATTAGTCTCAACCAAAAATAACTTAAAACCTAATTCATTGCTCGTTTTTATTCAGATTCAAATGGATCTATCTAAACATATTGAGCAATATTGGTTTGATTATTGGAATAATCCATCTACGCCAAAAAAATATTTACCCAAATCTAGCCCAACCATTAGTTTAAAGCAATTAAGAGAAAATATTAAAATTATTGATAACAACCTCTTTAAGGAAATCGTAAAAAATCTTAACTTGATTCACAAAACATCTGTAGATGATTTAACTGATCAAGCTAAACATTTATTTATAAACTTAAATGGTGAGCAGATAAAAGGCATATCTTATTCTCATCCAGATTATCTTAAATTATTAATTAGTGCCCTTAAAGAAATTCAACTTAGCTATAATATGTTAATTGTTTGTACACCAGGCGACTATCCGCCAATGGCTTATTATAACCCCGAAACACAAATATATAGTGGTTTTGATATTGAAGTTATTAAATCATTTGCTAATAAATTTAACTATGTTGTTCAATTCAGGAAAACAACCTGGGCGAGCCTGAACGAAGAATTAGAAAATAAATGTGATGTCGCAGTAGGCGGAATTACTAAAACGCAACAAAGGTCTCAGTTGTTTTATACCTCAGATAAAGTTCTATCTGGTAAAAAAGAACCTATATTTACCAAACAAAATAATTCAATGTTTGAAAAATTTTCAGATATTAATCAATCTAGTGTCACGGTAATTGAAAATAAAGGCGGTACTAATGAATCTTTTGCAAAATCACATATTACTAAGGCTGACCTGCAAATACTTCAAACAAATGAATCCGTCTACACCTGTTTGAATAAATACCCTGAAAGACCATACGTTATGCTGACAGACTCAATTGAAGTTGAATGGCGTTCTAGTACAAATCAATCGTTAAGCAGTAACGGCTTAAACTTCACAATTCCAAATAACCCTGAAACCGAAAAAGTCTATTTAATTAATAAACACTCAGATGGTAAAAAAATAAAAAATCAAATCAACCGTTTTTTAAAGACTGAGAAAAACTCAATCAGAGCGCTTTACCAAAATGCAGTTCATCAAAAATATAATATCCCGGTTGATAGCTGTCCAATATAAAATTAAAGCTATCCATAAAATGGATCATAAAAAGTTTTCTATCTTGATCAAATACGTAGGTGCTTAATAGGCATTATAAACTGCATAATGAAAACATCTTTTATTTAGATTCTGGTGTCATCATTACCTGTTTAGGGGCATTTGTAGTCGTATCATTATTGTTATAATATTTTTGATAAAACTGATATGAAATGCTTATTACACCTAACACAGCGAGCAGCACAACAAAGAAAATTAACATTACAATAAATACATTTGGCTTCTTTTGAATTTCTTCTTTATCTATTGATGACATATTACCCAGCTTTAAGTTAATTGATAATTTATACAAGAGAATAATTTAATACTATTACTCATTATGTTCAACTAATTAGTTTAATGACTTAAAGCTAGTTTGCTTCAATCATCTGGCATTTTCCAGATGAGACATCCAGCATCGAATACATTTGTTTATTTTCCGGCTCAAATTTAATAGTTGAATTATATTGCATGGACGCAGATGGTAAAGTGATAAATTTAATACCGTTTTCGATATTACTTGTATGGCTATGTGTGTGACCACATATAACGGCATCAATTTTACTTGCGTAAGGTGTTAATGTATTCAAAAAATCAGCTCGGTTCTTAATAATGTAGTCATCAATTTTTAAGTTAATAGGAATGGTATGATGGTGAGTAAATATATATACAGGTTTAATCGTTACCTTCAATAAGCTTTGCAACCAAGTTAAGGTATTTTCAGAGATATAGCCTTCTGTATAGTTAGTAATATTAGAATTTAAGAATATGAATTGATGCGATTCAGTTTCAATGCTGCCATTATCTAAATAGGTGATTGATTGTTGGCCATTTAGTACTCTTTTCAAGTTTCCTTGATTATCATGGTTTCCTGCAATTGCATAGACAGGCGTATCAGGGAAGTATTGGTTTAATTGTTCGCACATAAACTCATAATCCGTTTCAAGTCCATCTTGCGCGAGATCACCACATAAAATAATTACATCCGCTTGAGTATCTGTTGATGCGTGTTTAAGAACATTATTAAATGCAGATTTTGTGTCAATACCATTTATCGGTTTGTCCGCAATATGCATATCCGTTATAAGCAATATTTTTTTCATATCAACATAGGTTATTTTACGATTAGTTACCTATAAATTAGATTATATTTAACTTAAATGTAAGTTGTGACAATCAGCTTACTAGTGCAGTTTGGTGATTATGAGCTTGAACAATACCAGTATTTAAAGCATGAATTGTATTTGAGTCTATGGCTAGATCAATACTGGAAATCAATATATAAGTGACCAGTAGTAAAGAAATAATAGAGATCACGATTGAAAGTTTATTACGCAAAATCTGTACCTATATGTTGTACTTGTTAAATTCATTATACTAAGTTGACTCAAAAGGGTAACTGTATTGAATACTCTATACATGCAATAAAATATCTGGATAAAGTTTATTTACTACTAAAACAGTAACGCTTGGTTAACTTGATTATGCATTTATTGATCATATTTTACCCTAATGTCAAATAGTATTTTAACATATTTTTATGCTTGATTAAGCCTTTGTTTTACCGAGACAATATATGTAATATTTTTGTAATGATCATATATATCAATATGTTATACAGATTTGTCACATTCACCGTTACTCGCTATTATAATTCCTGTACAGCAGTAATGGGAGGGAAAGAAATGATAGATGGTCACAGTATATTAACATTCCTAAATGCAAGAGAAGAGTTTTGGTTTTGGGGAGTGCATCATATTCAAGTTAACGATAAAGAAAAATCCTTATCCTTTTATTCTATGCGAGAGGGTAATTCAACCAAGTTCCACATATCATTAGGAGAGGGCGGATTTAAGCTTAAGTTGTATAAAGCGCTTAATAATGAAAAAATGAAGGTATATAAAATATTTGATAAAGTAATGCCTGGTGATTTAAGTGACGTGATTAGCCATTGGGTCTATCATGAAATTGCCGCCTAAATAGCTTGGGAATAATGTTACAAAACTAAAACCTATTACTTGTTTTACTTATAATCATGATTGAAATAAGTTCCGATAGTGAATAAAAGGGGTTTTGATTAATCCACTTACTGAGCCTTAAAGCTTACATTTATCCACAACAAGAATTAGCATCATTCTTTTGCTCAGGCGCACAACATGCTTTACTATCTGTTTCAGCAGCTGTTCCAAACATTTGAACATCTCCCATGGTATGGTACGCTTCCCAGGCGATACCATTAGGGTCTTCAACCCAAGATTTTTCAGAGCGAGCATAGCAACAGGCTGTATCTCCGTCACTGTGGGTACTAATGTTGGCAGAAGATAACTGTTTCCTAATAACATCTAACTGGTCCTGATCATCTACTTGAATACCAAGATGATCTAAACCAACTTTGCCGTTACGGGTTGAAATCGCAAAATTAATATAAGGATCTTCCAGCATCCATTTTGCATAATCAGTTTTTATTTTTGAAGGCTCAGAATTAAACAAACTCGTATAAAAGCGGACGCTCTCTTCAAGATTATGTACACCAACGTGTAAATGTAATCGTTTCATAATGGATTCCTGTTTTTATGGATTTAAGAGTTTAGATTTGAACTCTAGTATTTTGGCCTTAATTTCATCTCTGGCTTTTCTAAAGCCAATTAATGAATCATTTTCTGGATGCGCTGGATCTTTAATTGGCCAATGTAACCTGGTGATTTTAGCATTAACGTGAGGGCAGTATTCTTCAGCACATAAGGTGATGATATAATCAACTTCGTTTAGGTTAATTGTATCGATACTTTTAGAGTATTGATCTTGAATATCGATATTCAATTCGTTTAAGGCTGCTATTGCATCTGGATGAACATAACTTGGTTCAGATCCAGCACTTTGAACCGTTGCCACATCAGCTAATAATACTTTTGCTAAGCCTTCTGCCATTTGACTTCGTGCTGAATTAGCAACACATAAAAATAAAACATTCTTTTTCATATTTACCTCACAAAGTATTTACGTTGTAGCCAAAACGCTACATTTACCAAACTGATTAATACTGGCACCTCAACAAGCGGTCCTATTACCCCAACAAAAGCTTCAGCAGAATTAATACCAAATACTGATATTGCCACCGCAATCGCTAATTCAAAATTATTAGATGCCGCAGTAAAGCTTAATGCTACTGACTGTTTATAATTTGCTTTTAATTTATACGACATAAAGAATGATATAAAAAACATACATAAAAAATAAATCAGCAATGGAATCGCCACCATAACAACCTGGATGGGTAGGCTTATTATTTGATCTCCTTTCATTGCAAACATTGAAAAGATAGTAAATAGTAATGCAATTAAGGTTAACGGTGAAATTTTAGGGCTAAATGTATTAACGTACCATTGTTCTCCTTTCATCGGGATTAAGATCATGCGCGTCAAAATTCCTGCTAAAAACGGAATACCTAAATAAATCCCAACACTTTTAGCAATTTCCAGCATTGACATATTCACTACTGCGGCATCAAAACCAAGTAATCTAGGGATAATGGTTATAAAAATATATGCATATGCTGCATAAAAAATAATTTGAAACACTGAATTAAATGCAACTAATCCGGCACAATATTCTCTAGAGCCTTTAGCTAAATCGTTCCATACAATTACCATGGCGATACATCTAGCTAAACCGATTAAGATGAGTCCAATCATAAAATCAGGCTGATCATGAAAAAATATTACCGCAAGAATAAACATTAGTACCGGACCAATTACCCAGTTTTGAATTAACGATAAAAATAGAATACGCGTATTTTTAAATACAGCAGGCATAGTCTTGTATTTAACCTTTGCTAGAGGAGGGTACATCATCACGATTAAGCCAATCCCAATTAACCAGTTGCCTGAACCAACATCGAATGTACTAATCACATTTTTTATATTGGGGTAGATATAACTAATAAACACACCTGATATCATCGCTAAAAATATCCATAGCGTGAGAAATCTATCTAAAAAACCTAATTTATTTAATTTCATTTCCAATTTATTCTCCTGTGTGATCTTTACAAACTTTAGAAATAGTGAGCTGGCTCATCATCTTCAAGACATCGGTGTCTGGTTCAATATCTTTAAATAGTTGAGATAAAATTAAATGTTGAGTGGCATCTATCTCGTCAGATAACTTATAAAAAACCCACTTGCCTTGTTTAAAATAGCTTAATAAACCAACCGTAGTTAAACTCTTTAATTGAATAGATAAAGCACCTTGTGTCAAAGGAATAACTTTTTGGATATCGCATACACAAAGTGTTTGCTGTTTTAACAGATATAAAATTAATAAACGATTTTTATCTGCAATAGTTTTTAAAAACGATATTGTTTTATTCATATACATATTTATAATTTTAAATATGTATGCATAATAATATTTGATTGAAAATAGTCAATAGGTTTTTATGAATTCGTAATCTAATGAGATTTTTTTCTTTCAGTCATTAATCAAAATATAACACGCTAATTAACTACAAAAGACCAAGAAAACATGCTTAGAAATGTCGGTATATAAATAATTTCAGCTATAATTAACTGTATCATAGTCATTAATATTCATTATGAAAAAAACCGATACAAGTACACCAAAATATGTTGTTGCTATTGGTGCTTCAGCTGGCGGGCTTGATGCGCTAGAGCATTTTTTTGAAAACACAGATTCTATTGAAAGCACTTCATTTGTTATTGTTCAGCACCTTTCTCCTGATTACAAGTCAATGATGCCCCAACTCTTGTCCAAGTATACAAAGCTAGAAATACAGACTATAGAAGATGAGATGCCAATAAGAAGTGGTGTTATTTTTATTTTACCTCCAGCCTCTGTCGTTGAACTTAACGGCACAAATTTTAAGCTATCAGAAAGAATATTAAAAACAAATTTACCTATAGATATATTTTTCACTTCATTAGCCAAGTCATATGGCAAAAATTCATTTGCCGTCATTTTGTCTGGCACTGGTTCTGATGGAACCAGGGGAGCTCAAAGCATCAATGAATCTGGTGGTGTAGTATTCGCTCAATCACCTAAAGAAGCGAAATTTGATGGTATGCCCAATAGCGTGATACGCTCAGGCGTTGTAGATAAATCTGACACTGTCGCTGAACTGACCAAGACTATAAAAGAACTAATCACCCATGGTTCAGACTCAGAGTGTGGTTTATCTATTTTTGATAAAAGCGATAAGTCAAAAAAAAATTCATACGAAGCTATTTTTGGACTATTACATAATAAGTATCAAGTAGACTTTGCCAGCTTTAAGGAACCAACTGTTTTTCGTCGCATAGAAAAAAGATTACAGATAAATAAAATTCATGATTTAAATAAATACTATGAATATTTAGAAAACAATACTGCTGAATTAGAAGCCTTATATTATTGTATTTTAATATCTGTTACATCATTTTTTAGAAATCCAAGTTCATTTGAAGCGTTAAAAGAAAAGGCCATTGAGCCGATTATAAAAAACTCACAGCATGGTGAAACAATTAGGGTTTGGATTGCAGGCTGTTCAACAGGGGAAGAGGTTTATTCAATTATAATACTTTTTCTCGAAAAATTAGAAGAACTTGGTGTCGTTAGAAATTTAAAAGTATTTGCATCTGACCTTAATAGAAAGTGTATTGATTTAGCAAGTCAGGGCTTTTATCCAAATTCAATTGAATCTGAGGTATCTAAAGAAAGGTTAAATAAATATTTTGAAAGCTATGATAATCGATATCAAATTAAGCCAATAATAAGAAAAACAGTTATTTTTTCTGAATATAATCTCCTTACGCATGCACCATTTACTAGAATGCACTTAGTAGTTTGTAGAAACACGCTTATTTATTTCCAAAAATATGTACAAGATATTGTCTTATCAAAATTGTTCTATGCGTCAAGAAATAATGGTTATGTTTTTTTAGGTAAAAGTGAAAGCGTTTCAAACAGTTATCTCGACTTTAACGTTATTGATCCTAAGCACAAAATCTTTAGGAGTAAACAGAGTAATTTACTAGATAACACGGGGCTAAAAACTGAGCATAATACTTGTGATATATCTACCTCTATAAGTAGGCATCATAACGAACATCTACCTACTGAAGAAGAAATCATAAATAATCTCCTTTTCAATAAATGCTTACCGCCTACATTATTAATAAATAAAAATAATGAAATTCTTCATGTATACGGTGGTGCAAACCGCTTTCTAAAACTTTTGGATGGTAAAATATCAAATGATATACATCATTTATTAGACCAAAAATTAGCGATTATCATCTCATCACTCGTGTATAAGTCATTGAAAAATAATAATGAATATGCTTCTGAATTTATTGAGTTAAATGATGAAGATACCATTAAAAAAATTAAAGTTATTGTATTTCCTTTATCTTCCAGAGAAATGGCCTTAGTGAAACTTGAAGTTTATGACGTTACCATTACAAAAGAAGAAACCACACAAAATATTGATGAAATTACATCAACTACGATACAAAACTTACGGTCTGAATTAACAGCAACCCAAGAGCACCTAAGAAATACGATAGAAGCTTTAGAAACTTCTAATGAAGAACTTCAATCAACAAATGAAGAATTAATGAGCTCGAACGAAGAGCTGCAAAGTTCGAATGAAGAACTTCAATCATTAAATGAAGAATTAAATACATTAAATGAAGAATTAAATACATTAAATGAAGAATTAAATACATTAAATGAAGAATTAAATACATTAAATGCGGAATATGAAGAGAAGGCATACAACCTCCATACTTTAAATGCCGATTTAGAGAGCATGATGAAGGGTATTGGTAATGTTACTATTTTTCTAGATCATGAATTATCTATAAGAAGGTATAGTGATGAGTCGCTTAGTATATTCGATATTCGTAGATCAGATATAGGCAGACCTCTATTGGAATTAAGCAATCGTTTGAATATATCAAACGACGAATTAAAAAGTATTTTACTTAAATGTATTCAAAGTGAGGGTATGATTGAAAAGAAAATGAAAGATAATAATTCAAACGAATTACTTTTAAAATGTATCTCATTAACATCAAGTTCAATTGAAATTGAAAATGGATGTGTGTTAACAGTAATTGATTTGTCAGGATTATGATTTTTATGAATCTAAAACAGGTTATTTTAAAGGCCCTAAATTATAGGATTATATTTTAAGGTTATGAATATACCAGCGCAAATTGCTAATATTGGTATTCCAGCAATAGTTTGCGATGAGAGCTATTTTATTGATGGCTTCAATGAGCGAGCAATATCTCTATTTAAACAAATTGGAATGTCATTATCTTCAGGTCAGCATTTATTTATGTTGTTCAGTTCGCTTGCTACAATAAAGGATCAATTGCTTGAAGGGCAGCCTTGTTTAATTTCTGAAAATGATCACCATTTTATTATTACTTTGAGTAATACAGTAAATAATAATCAAGAAAACCAAACATTAAAATTGATCTATGTGCTTGAAATATCGAATGATTCACTTGATAACTATTCATCTTTATATAGAAATTATTTTCACTCAAATTCAATTGCTTCGTATATTTTCACAAGAGATGGTCTTTTGATAGATTATAATCCTAAGTGCAGAGACTTACTTAACCTAAAAGAATATCATAAAGGTAAAAAAGTACATTTATACTTACCTGAAGAGCTATGCAAATTTCATCAAGCAGCAGTGTGTGAACTGAGCCTTAATCAATTAAACTTTCATCAACAAATCCGTATTAGCGTTTCTGGAAAAAGATTCCCTTACATCGTAGAGATGCATTCCATTTTAGAGTCTAAAGCTGATACTGGATTATATGTTGTATTATTGATCAACGAAAGCAAGCTGCTAGACCAACAGCGGAGCCTACAATCCGCCCACGCGCTCCTAAATAGAGGGACAGATGTAATCCTAACAACTGATCATCAGCTTAGGATTAGATTTGTCAATCACGCTGTAAAAACTGTTTTTGGTTATGAACCCCGAGAGCTTATCAATCAACACATTAGTATTTTATCTTCTGGGAAAAATTCTAAGCGTTTTTATGAAAAAATGTGGGCACAAATCAAGAAAAATGGATATTGGGAAGGGGAGATATGGGACAAAGCTAAATCAGGAGAGGTGCTTATAATGTGGTCGAAAATCTCCCGAGTAGCAATTTCGGATAATTATTACAATTACGTTGCTTCTTTGCGTAATATGACACGTCAGTATTCTGCATCTGAGCAAATATTGCATGCCTCATTATATGATCATTTAACAAACTTACCTAACAGAGCGCTACTTAATAATCATTTTTCAAAGTTACTAGATAGTGATGATATTCAAGATAAAACAATCTCAATTGTTACAATAGATCTAGATTACTTTAAGGATGTAAATGATACTGGCGGCCATGATATTGGCGATTTACTTTTAATAGATGTTGCAAGCCGACTGAAGAAACAATGTCACAGTAAAGACGAAATAGCAGCTAGAGCAGGTGGGGATGAATTTATATTAATCTGTCGCTATTTAAGCGAGGTTGAGTTTTTTGAACGATGTAAAAACATAATAGATGAACTTAGAAATCCTTATCATATCAAAGGCAGAGACTTCTACATAGGCGCCTCAATTGGTTTTTCTGTATATCCAGATGATTCAGAATCATTTAGTGATCTTCTTAAATACGCTGACTCAGCACTTTATATATCTAAACACAATGGTCGTGGGATTGTCTCAAAATACATTCCCATTCTTGGTCTTGAAAAACAGCGAGAGCTAGATCTTAAAACCTATCTTAATAAGATTATAACTGAACAAGATAATCTTCACGTACTTTACCAACCTCAATATGATTATAAAAATAATAAATATATTGGTTGTGAGATACTCGTCAGAATTTTAGATGATACTGGTACTATCATTAGCCCTGTAGAGTTTATCCCGGTTGCTGAAAAGACTGGTTTAATAACTGATTTAACCTTACTAATTATTAAAAAATCAATACCAGATATTAAAAAAATATTTGAACTGATGCCTGAGCAATTTAGTGTTTCTATCAATTTATCTAAAAAAGACTTTTTTGATTCAAATCAACAAAATAACATCATTTCTCTATTAGAAGAAAATAATATCCCATTGAGTAGAATTGAACTTGAAATAACAGAAAGCGGACTTTTTGATAAAATTGATGAAGCAAATAAAATATTTAATAAACTCCATAGTAAAGGTTTTCAATTAGCATTAGATGATTTCGGTACAGGCTTTTCAAGCCTAAAATACTTATCAAGTTTCTCAATCGATAAATTAAAGATTGATAAAGCATTTGTTAACGATATGCAATTTAGCGATAAAGCAATGTCAGTTTGTAAATGTATAATAGATATTGCAAACGCATTGGATATTAAAACAATTGCTGAAGGTGTTGAAGAAAAATCTCAAGCGGATAGTTTACTTGAGTTAGGCTGTGAGCAATTGCAAGGATTTTATTTTTCTAAACCAGTTTATATAGACGAATTAATTAAATTACTAAGAGATTAAATTATCAATACAGTAGGGAATAAGTGTATGAATCCAAATATCTTTACACGTAATTCACGCCATATCATCAATTTAACATAATATATATTATGCGCATATTGGTATGTATGCATAAGACAATCTATTTTTATAGGAATTACAGTAAATTTCCATATTTCACGTAATGAAATACCCTGGACATTTATGGTGATGATAATGTTTAAAATTAGAGGTAGAATTTTATTTGGTTGTCGCTTTAGGTACAGGGCTTTCAGCTAAAAGTTCCCAGCGAGCATCCTTAGGTGGAATTGAATTATTATTCGTTTTTTCTTTTGCCTTATATATTTTGCCTTTGTATTGAACAATGTCACCTCTTTTGTAAACAATAAAGGAGTAGCTGTCATTAGGGTCAAACTGGATATATCTTGGCGCTTTATTATAATGGTTCTGGTTCTTTCGGAATTACAAGGCAGCTAATTAATAAACAACATATTTTATTTTTCATAATGCCTAACCTTTATGCTTGGTAAGTTAAAGTTAAAATTTAGATATATAGAAATATTATTTTATTAGATGTTTTAAGCTATTAATTAAATGATATGAAGTCGTTGTTTTAACACCATCAAAGTCTTGATTAAGTTGAGAGTCAACAAACTCAATTGGTAATTTTGTTTGGTGGTTGATGAATATATCATTAAATTCAGGAAAGATATTATTAATTTTAGCTGCGTCTTGATTCATTAAGTAATAGCGCATGCGTTCAAGCATTGGCCAAATTCTATAACGGTCCTTATCATTTAAATTTGAAATACTTTGCTTAACAACTCCTTGAGACATAACACCATATTGTTCTGCAGATGCAACCAATCCTTTGATATTAATTTTATTTGATAAGTTTAAATTAAGCTGTTCAGATTCAAGCAGCAAACAACCCCATTCGAAAGAATGACCAGGCTCATATATGGTATTATCATCACCAAATGGACTGTATTCACTTATTAGGTCTAACTGTGAGTCATAAAACATTTTTGTTGCTGAAGTTAAAAGCGTAATAAGAGTCTCAAGATATGCTTTATCAGGAATTGCTTTATAAAGCTCTAAATATGACTCAAATAAATGCATTAATGCATTTTGTGAAACTAAGCCTGATTTATCTTTCAAATTATCAAAGTCAGTTTCTGGTTTAAAATAATTTCTTAAAATATAGCTATTGAGTTCTTCCAAGTCTTTTTTATACTCATCAGATTTCTTAGCTGAATATAATTTTGAAATGCTAAACACTAAAAATGCATATTCATATAAGTTATCTAATTTTTGTCGCTTAGGAAATTGTAACCATTGCTTATTACCAGCATCATAATAATCTGATTTTATATGCTTATATAATGTTAAAGCGTGATTAAATGCTTGTGTATCATCACGTTTAATTGAATACTCAATTAGAAAATACATACACCTTGATTGGCATAATAAACGGGTTGTATCATAGTCTGAATGCTTACCTAAAAATTCTGTACAGTGCCCAACTTTTTTAATGTCATGGCTCAACTTGTCGTAATAAGTATCTAATAACACAATTGCACGGCTTGATATTGAACTGTTATATATATGCGAGTCGCTCATGGTTAAAACCTAATATTATGATCTGTATATAGTTTTAGCTAATTGTCCCTAAAAAGACAAATGCTTATGTAAGTATATAAGTGAATAAAGGACCTATTGCTATATAATTAAGTTATACACACTAAATATGAATAAACTATGGATTACGCACAAATTTCTAAAGACACAATATCCCTTCTGCACAAAAGCTATAATAGCTTAGATCAATCACCTTTAAATCAAGGTTTAAGATCTATTATAGAGCTGAGAGTTTCTCAATTAAATGGCTGCGCTTACTGCTGTGAATTACACTCTAATGGTGCAAGAAAACAACAAGTTCCACAAAAAAAGTTGGATGCACTCCCTGCTTGGGAAACATCTGCTTTATTTTCTGATATTGAAAAAATAGCTTTAGATTGGGCTGAGTGTTTAACACTATCATGTAAAGACTCAGAATCTATTAAACCTGAATTAACCAAATACTTTTCTGACCGTGAAGTGGTTGATTTAACCGCTTGTGTCTCTTTAATGAATGCACTTAATCGGATGGCGATTAGTTTAAAGGACTAATCTAGATGAAAGACCTAGATTGAAACAACCACTTTAACTCACCAGTCTGAATAGATTTCCATGAGCTCTCATAGAAACTAATTTTAGCCATGGTAGCGGTTTTAAATATAACATGCCCGCCGCCAATGAGTTGACTAGTCAGGCTAGAGCACGTTGGTTCATGGTTAACAATCATGCATTGATCAAATTTATCATCAAAAGCTTTAATCTTATCCAGAACAGTATATGAATCAGCTAAATATAATTGGTCACTGAACTCTAATTCGGATTGCCAATGCCCTTTTTCTATCGACAAATTAATTGTCTCTGTTGTACGTACGGCACTTGAAGAAAGAATATACTGTGGTACTTCTTTCATTTTTGCTAACAATTCACCCATTGCTTTTGCGCTTTTAATGCCTCTTTCAGATAAAGGCCTGTCAAAATCTTTCTGAAAACCCGTATTCCAGTCCGATTTTGCATGTCGGTATATGATTAATTCTTTTGCCATAATTTATTCCAAACTTTTCTTTTTAAATTCCAACATATCACGTCGTTGTTTTTTTGTTGGTCGTTTTGCATCAACTTGAACACTGGCGCCAAATCGTCTCATCTCAGCTTCATTTTCCCTATTAGCAATGCTCTGTTCAGTTTCTTCATAAAGCTTTTGCGCTTCTGGCGCACCTTTCCTAATTTCAGAAAGCCCTATCACCATAACGGTTTTTTGCGTGAAACCTTGCTTGATCGTTAAGGTAAGACCAAGTGTTATTTTTTTACTTGCTTTGCACTTTTGCCCACCTATGTGGACTTTACCGCCGTCAATAGCATCATGCGCTAAGCGTCTTGTTTTAAAAAACCTTGCGGCCCAAAGCCACTTATCAATTCTTACTGCATCAGTTTCGCTTGTCACATCTAAATAATGTTTGTGAAGTTCTAATGCTATTTTATAGAAAATGTTAGACTAAACCAAACATACCATAAGCCCTGGAAGTATTAAGTGCATCCAACTGAGTTATTTGCTGCAGTAGACTTAGATATTCGTTTATCGCAATTAAATATGATTAATCATATTAAAGAAGCCATTCAAAATGATGAAAATTTAGTCGTTGAAGCAGGAACGGGTGTAGGCAAAACATTTGCATATATCTTGGGTGCTTACCTTGGCATTAAGGAAAAAGAAAAACAGAAAAAAATAAAACATATCATTATCTCAACCAATACCATCACACTACAGTCACAGCTTATAAAAAAAGACTTACCCATCATAAAAAAAATGATTGGTGAAAAAATTACCTACAATATTGCAAAAGGACGTGGCCGATACATTTGTCATTTACGCTTGTACAACAAACTTGAACATAATCCAGAATTTAAAGACCTTGCTGATGCATTAGATGATGATTGGTTAGGTGATGTGGATGAATTAAAATTTCAGGTTAAGTCATCTGACTGGTTAGAAGTTAATAATACTGCAAATACCTGTATCGGTAATCGTTGTGAATTTTACAGTGAATGTGCTTATGTTAGTGCTCGAGATGCATTAAGAAAATCAGATATTATCGTCACAAACCATAGTCTTCTTTTAGCGCATTTATCTCTGGGTGATGCGGCAATTTTACCAAAGTATAGTGACAGTTTATTTATTATTGATGAGTGTCATCATTTGCCAGGTAAATCAATATCCACCTTTTCACATAACGCTTCTGTTATTGGTGCACAAAGCTGGATTAATGATATTGATAAGAATATTAATGGCTTACAAAAAGGCATTGTGACAGATAGAGATAAGTCTGAACTAACTGAAATACGTAAAAATCTGATCATTGAGCTATCGCAAGCACAAAAGTATATTGATGAAATCTATGAGTATTATGGTAGAGATGCTGATATATATCGTATAACAAGTGTTTCAGAAGGGTTTCTACAGAATGCTGGTAATATTAAAAACCAAGCGCTATCCTGCTCTAAAATAATCAATAGAATTAAACTGTCACTTGAAAGTTATATTGAAGAGCAAGGGCTAGAAGTAACAGGAACAATTGAGCAACAGCTTTCATCATTGAAATTTTATTTGGATCGATGTGAATCTCTATATAATGTTTGGCGTGAATTCCAAAATGATCATCAACCTCCTTTTGCAAAATGGTTCAGCAAGAAAAATACGAATGCACAATCCGATCTAAAAAGCCATTTACAAGACTATTCAGTTTGTGTTGCGCCTATCACAGCTAACAAAATCCTAAAACAAGCTTTATGGGATAATGTCGAAAATAGCGTAATATTATGTTCTGCCACAATCAAGGCGTTAGGTAAATTCTCACAATTCTTGAACGAATCTGGACTAGATGAAAAGACAAAATGTGTAGAACTACCCTCACCCTTTCATTACGAAAAAAGTGAAGTCATTATCCCAGAAATGAAATCATTTCCGCAGAATTATCAGCTTCATACAAAAGAGTCTGCTGACATTATAAAAAACTGCCTTAAAAAAATAAAAAAAGGGGTTTTAGTTTTATTCTGCAGCATGCAAGCAATGAAAGATGTGTTTGCATTGTTACCAAAGAAACAGCAAGACTATATAATAATGCAAGGCGAAAAGCCAAAATCAGAAATACTTTTTTTGCACAAAAAGATGATCGATCGCGACCTACCATCCGTTATTTTTGGTGTAGATAGTTTTTCAGAAGGCGTTGATTTACCGGGTAAATATTTAGAATTATTGATTATTCACAAAATACCCTTTGCGGTTCCTACTGACCCAGTTGAACAAACCCGTAGTGATTGGATTCAGTCACAAGGTCAAAACCCATTTATGAATTTCTCACTGCCTATTGCATCTATCAAGTTAACACAGATGACCGGACGTTTAATTCGAACCGAACAAGATGTTGGTAAAGTCATTATTTTAGATAAACGAATTGTTGCAAAAGATTATGGAAAAGGGTTAATTGAGGGTTTACCAGATTTTAAAATTCACATGAACGTCTCAATTGATAGTGTGTAAACTGAACGAACATATCTGGCCGACAATTCAATCAAATGGTAATAGCCTTGATAAGTCGCATAAGCTTAAATTTTGGATAAAACCACTTTAATTGAATAACCTGTCTATAATTTTCATTTTAATCCTTCGTAGGCTATTATTTTACATATAGTTTTTTAGTTTAAACTTTATGGTAAACAATAAAATTCAATTACCTCTGGATGGCATATCTGCATTTATAGTCAAACAGAAGCTAGCGAAAGAAGAAGATGTTCGTACAGCAATTGATATTGCTACGCGTGATCACACTAAAAGCGTCGTGGGTACATTGACTTCGCGTCGCCTGATGAATGAAGAATCCTATTTAAGAAGGACTTCAGAATTTTTTGGTCTAAGAATGCTCGACATTACTGCATTTAAATTAGATGACTTAGCAAAAGACTACTTCCATGAAGACAGTATGAGGAAACATGCTGTATTACCTGTTTTTAAAAGAGATAAGCTTCTTACGATTGCCGTATCTAATCCTTTAAACGTCAATGCATTTAAAGATATTCAATTCAGATACAATGTAGATATTGAGCTTATTCTAGCATCAGACACACAATTAAGAACTGTTATTGACTCAGCGCTTAAGAAGTTAACCTCAAGAGCCATGGAAGAATTTGGTGCTGATAACCTAGATGATATTAATTTGGATCTTGTTGCTGAAGGTGAATCAGTAAAAGATGAAGACCCAAACATTGACGATGCGCCAATTGTCTCTTTTATTAACAAAGTCATATTGGATGCCATACAAAGCGATGCATCTGATATCCATTTTGAACCCTTTGAACATAGATATAGAGTAAGGTTTAGAATAGATGGTAGCTTGAGTGAAATAGCTAGCCCACCTGTTGCATTAACACCAAAAATTACTTCACGCTTGAAGATTATGTCAAAGATCGATATTGCTGAACGTCGTGTTCCGCAAGATGGTCGCTTTAAAATGAAAATTTCTGCGCAAAGTACAGTCGATTTTCGTGTAAGTACTTGCCCTACTCTTTATGGTGAGAAGGTTGTATTAAGGATACTTGATCCAAGTTCAACCAAAATGGGAATTGATAAACTTGGTTATGATCCTATTCAGAAAAAACTCTACCTACAGGCACTCAACCAAAAACAAGGTATGATATTAGTTACTGGCCCTACTGGTAGTGGAAAAACTGTGTCTCTTTACACTGGATTAGAGTTATTGAATGTTGAGGAGTCAAATATTTCAACCGCAGAAGATCCAGTTGAGATTAACTTGCCAGGCGTAAATCAGGTCGATATTAACCCCAAAACAGGTCTTACCTTCGCAAGAGCACTCAAATCATTTTTAAGACAAGATCCTGATATTATCATGGTCGGTGAGATACGTGATTTAGAAACAGCAGAAATTGCGGTAAAAGCGGCTCAAACTGGTCACTTGGTATTATCGACTCTCCATACAAATAGTGCGCCTGAAACACTTTCACGTTTACTCAGCATGGGGGTAGCAAGTTATAACGTTGCTAGCTCAATTATTTTGATTATCGCGCAACGATTAATGAAACGAATATGTCCATCATGTAAAAAAGAAATTGAAGTGCCAAAAGAAAGTTTAAAGGAACTTGGTTTTACTGACGAGCAAATTGCTGAGGATTTCACAGTATACCAAGCAGTTGGCTGTGAAAAATGTAATAACGGATATCGTGGGCGAATTGGTATATATGAAGTAATGCCGATTACGAAGTCGATGCGTAAAATTATTATGAAAAGTGGTAATGCAATGGAAATTGCTGACCAAGCTCAAGAAGAAAGTATAAATAATTTAAGACAGTCCGCCTTAATAAAGGTTATGCAAGGAATCACAACACTTGAAGAACTTAATGTGACAGTTAAGGATAACGATTAATATGGCAACTGATAAAAAAACAAAACAGAAAGTTAAAATAAATATTTATACTTGGAAAGCGAAAGACAAGAAAGGTAATAAAATTTCAGGTGAAACTAGTGCACCAAATATGGCATATGTTCGAGCTCAGCTTCTCAAAAAAAATATTCAACATGCTTCAATAAAGAAAAAACCTAAACCATTATTTGGCTCTGGACTAAAAAAAGTAAAACCTGCTGATGTCGCAATGTTTGCAAGGCAAATGTCTACCATGATGCAAGCTGGTGTGCCAATGACCCAGGCATTAACAATTATGATTAATGGTACAGACCATACTGGAATGAAAGCGCTAGTAAACAGCATTAGAGCTAAAATTGAAAGTGGCTATAGTTTTTCACAATCATTGCGTGAGCATCCAAAAAACTTTGATGACTTATTTGTGAATCTAATTCATGCAGGAGAAGAGTCAGGCTCACTCGAAATTATGCTTGACCGTATTGCAACCTACAAAGAAAAAATAGAATCAATAAAGAAAAAAATTAAAAAAGCACTTACCTACCCTATTGCCGTTTTAATAACTGCTTTTGCTGTTTCTGCCATTCTACTAATTTTTGTTGTACCAACATTTAAAGATTTATTTGATAGCTTTGGTGCTGATTTGCCTGGCTTCACTCAAATGGTGCTTGATATGTCCGATTTCATGAAGGCGTATTGGTGGGCCGTTCTATTAGTGGTTATTGTTCTTGTAGTAAGTTTTGTTCAGGCTAAAAGAAAATCTTTAAAGTTTCGTGAGTTTATGGATAAAGTTATGCTCAAATTTCCTATTATCGGGAAAATTTTTAATAAATCTTGCCTTGCTAGATTTGCGAGAACACTAGCAACCACATTTACAGCAGGTATGCCGCTGATTGAAGCATTAAAAGCCGTTTCTGGTGCAACAGGAAATTTAACTTATGAGTATGCTACGCTCAATATACGTGACAGCATTGCAAGTGGTATTAGCCTTCAAGAAGCAATGACAACAACAGGTAAGTTTCCAAACATGGTTGTTCAGATGGTTGGTATTGGTGAAGAATCAGGTAATTTAGATGATATGCTATCCAAGGTTGCCGAGGTCTATGAAGAAGAAGTTGACCTAGCAGTCGATAGTCTTAGTAGTTTACTTGAGCCGCTCATTATGGTTGTTTTAGGAGTCTTAGTTGGCGGCCTAGTTGTCGCCATGTATTTACCAATCTTCCAAATGGGTTCAATTATGTAGTTAAACTATTATGGCTTTCTCTTCTTTTTCAGGTTAGTGAATGGTTTTACTAACGCTTTAAAACTCTCAAATAAAAATGATATTGTTGAAGAAAATACCATATAAACATCAAGACCAAGCCTTTTAAAATACTCAACGATAGGTATTTTTTTATTGATAGTATCTCTCACTGGATATAGCACAAGTAGAAAAACTAAAAATGTATATAAATAAATGCTGTAATAACCCACCTTAAGCGGATAACCCATCAACCATATGTATGCTAAAAATGGTATAAGTAAAATGAATATAGCAATTAGAACAGATTGAATTATTTTCATAGTTTTTAAATAATTAAATAGATATTGTACCATAGTCTAATAGAGTTATTTGACGATTCAACCGAACTATAAAACAAATTCGATTTTAAATATCTTGATGATATGTTGATAAACCAATAGAATATGAGCCCACTCACGCTTTTAGGTTATAAAATGACAAAACAACAACATACTACTTTAACTGAATCACAGCTATTAGATTTTATTGTCGAAACAATTGATGATATTAAAGCACAAGATATTACAACTTTAGAAGTTGATCACTTAACTGAGATGTTTGAACACATGGTTATTGCAACTGCAACCTCTAAACAACACGCTCGTTCGATATCTCGTCATTTAGTTGAAGAGGCTAAAAGCAAGAATATTCATATGGTCGGCGTAGAAGGCGATGATACAGGCGAATGGGTTCTAGTTGATTTTGGTGGGACTATTGCACATATTATGACTGAAGAAATGCGTAAGTTTTACGAACTAGAAAAACTTTGGGGAATCCCTAAAGAAGATTCAAAATAAACAATCCCAATATTTTCTATATCTTGCAATCAGCTTTATTATATAAATATTTTTAAATATACATCAATTTTCAATAAATATTTTTATCCGACTTAAGAACAATATTTTGTTGGATATGCGGTAAATCAATACCGTGTTCTTTCAGTGCTTTTATAATAGAAACCCTAAGCTCAGTTTCAATAAAAATTTGCTCTGCCTTATTTACAAATCCTCTAAGAGTAAAAATTAAAGCTGAATTATCAATTCGATTAAATATAACACTTGGCTCAGGTTGGGTATAAACTCTGGGTGATTTTGCCGCGACATCCTTAATAATATCTAGTACTAGCGTTGGGTCAGCATCATAGGGTACACCTATTTCAACAACTGCCCTACTCATTGGGTTAAGTGTTTCATTAGAAACAATACTATTTACAAATGAGCTATTAGGTATAATTAAAGTGTTTTTATTAAACGTTTCTATTACTGTTGCTCTTATGCGTATTCTTTTAACTTCGCCTATATCATTTTCAACATTTACCCAGTCACCAACTTTAATTGGCCTTTCAATTAGTAAGACGAAACCAGCAAAAAAGTTTTTAAATAAATCCTGTAAAGCAAAACCGATACCCACTGATAAACCACTTATCACAAATGTTAACGTCGTTGAATTCACACCTAACGCATAAATAAACATTACTATGGATAAGGCCAAGCCAACATACCCAATTGTTGTTCGAATAGCATGTTTGGTACCAGAGTCAATATTAGTATAAGGCAATACACGTTTATCAACGATGACCTGAATAAATTTGGTAGCGTAATAAAACCCCACCAAGACCAATATGGCATTTATTAAATACAATAAAGAAAATGTTCCATCCTGGCCAATTGGAATGCCATCAATAAAGAAAAATTCAAACCAGTCATATAGTCTTTCGGGTTGAATACCCCATACTAAAAGCACAGCAATTAATATGATAAATGCGACACCCGCTCCAAAAATTACGCTTAGCCAATAGTCTGTAAAATTATTTCCTTCATTCTCACTATCAACATTATCCTCTTGAGAGCTCGATTGAATAATACTTGTTATTTTATACGTCATAATGGGTATTAATCTGTCGGTCACTCGATAGATAATTCTAGCTATATACACTAATACAAACGTCTGTAGAATATTTAGTAAAACACCTGAGGATAAGTTCGACGAACCTAGAAAAGTCATCAATGGATAAAAGACAGCTATGAATAGTGCAAGAGCAGATGCCCACTTGTATCGACGGGCATATTTATTTTCTTTCACACTACCTGAGAAGTGAGCAATAATAGCATAACCAATTAGAATAACAGATAAAATCAGTCCAAGTATAAAGTCAATTATTGCTGTTCCATCTGGCCCCATGTAAGGGGAAATAATGGTTTTCAATGAGAAAAATTGGATATTATTAATAAAAAATAACATAGAGATAATAATTAGAAACGCAAAAAGTAACTTACTGCTTAACCTTGGTGTGTTACCACCTGGAACGTAATAATTATAAGACTTAAATAGTAAATTTGTGGTTATAAAGTAAAGCAAACAAAATAGACCTAAACTTGAAGCCAGAGCATTATAAAACCCTCGCCAAACGAGATTTTCACTTAAGTCAGATACATTTTCAAATAAAAGATATACAAGCAAAGCAGGAATAAAACCTATAACTAATAGATATATAAACTGATACAGGTACTTAACTTGTGAATACTCATACCGTTTAAATGCTTTATATATTCTGAGAATTAGGAATTTATAAATCCATTTAGCTGAAAATATATAAATCAAACAAATAAAAAATATACTAAGAATGGTAATGGTTGAAACGTTTAATGTTAGGTTAGAAAATACTTGTCTAGATTCGATACTGAATTTCTCAATAAACGCACCAATATCATTCACACCATGTTGCCATGCAGATGCATCATAAAGTGGTTCATTGTTTACAAATAGATCTTTATTTCTGATTTCTGTACGTATTTCAGAGATATTTACAAGTAAATTTTGAACCTCTGTTTGAACAATTTTTATTTCAAATAGCCGACCTTTAAACTCATTGATTGTTTCTTTGGATGAATTTAATTTTTCGTTATAAACCACTTCTGCTTCATTTTTTTCATCCTCGCTGAATATATGCACGATTCGTTCTAACTTGGTAAGATTATTTTGGTAATAGTCACTTGCTCTATCTAAACGGTCATCAATCTCTCTTAATTGTTGGCGATAATAAAGCAAATCATTATCAAATATATCATCGTTGGTAATAGCAAGTTTTATGGTGTTTATTTGGTTTTGAATAGCAGTAAAATTTTGAGCATATTCTTCGTTAGATGCTGAAATTTCATGTATTTTTATTGAATAACCTACGTTGTAAATAAACGATATCAATATCAAAATGAAAAGTTTGAAAATATAATTTTTAATATGCATTTGCTACTACTCAATTAAGCATTTTTTAAACGCTATAGGTTAAATTGTAAATTAACATTATGGAAGAATGTCAGTATGTAATTACATTCATGGTTTTATATAACGAGTGAATATACGTATATGTTTTTATTTAATGAACCCTTAACTTATAGAGGTAAATCTAATTGATTATTATTTTCATGATTAGAATTTTGTTTCTTTTTCTTTGAGAATATATTGATTGCGATACCAATTATTAACACAAGGTTTAGGGCGATAGAAATACTAGAGATGGTTATACACATGATAATCCTTTGTTTGACTTATATTTGACTAAATTTAACCACAAGTTATTTGTGAATCTGTCTCACCCTCCCTTGCTAGAAAGATGAATCTCAGGCAAAAGGCTCTATGCTAAATAATACCAAGCTCACCAGATATATATTGATATAATGCTTTGTGCATTTGATAGGTTGGATGCACATGATCAAAGAAAACATATTTTTCAGGGTCAGAGCATATACGCCCACTTTCACCAGCTAAAATAGCTGCTTCAATTGCTGGAGACATCGGTATGTCAGTTAGGCGTATACTTGAAGCTTCTTGGTTGTCAGTCTTTGCCATTAATGTTGAGTATAACTGTGATTTATCATTTTGATCTTGCGGCATAAAATATCCACCAGACCAGCAAGATTTACCTAGTTTTGTTGCATCAATTTGTGTTTGATATTTTGTATTAAAGGCATTTGTATCGTTTAAAACGAACTCAAACATACTTGCTAAATCAATAAATTTTATATTTTCTTGATGAGACTCAGCATATGATTTTAATGCAGCATTGTGTAACTTTGAAACTTTGGATAAAACTGTTTCATTACTTAGCTCTTTAGATTCAATGGTTTGACTTAAGTCAGGTAAACCAATAAATACAGTTTTAGTTGCACCAACTGTCTCAGCTGAAGATATGATTTTATCTGTTACTTGTTTAACGGCATCTTTGACACTAGCGTCACTCATACCACCTTTCATCGTCAAATAATCATTAGCACCAATGAAAAATATAGCTAATTGCTTTTCATTACCCCAAAGTTTTTTATTTGCTTTATAAGCTGTAAGCTCAGAAGTTAAATTATACGGCAAACCAGAGCTAACCCAAGAAGGTTCAAATATTGCAGTGGCACCACCAACTGCATAATTACTAACAGGTAGGCTATTTATTTTTAATCGATTTGTTAATTGCACAGACCATGGGTTTCCATTGGAGAAAACTCCTTTGTTATAAGGAATCGATTTTGGAATTGCGCCCTGGCTATAGTCATATAAATTACCTTGATCGCTTAAACTATCCCCAAAAATTAATAACCTATCCATACCCTTTAATAAGCTTTTAGAAATATCTAAGTTTTGTTTACAAGCACTGACAGTAAATGTAGGTATTTGCAATTTCCCTGAAATGGTATAGCTATGCCATTCGTGTTTGTATTCTTTATCAGCACTGTTGTGTTCAGCCTCAATACTGCCAGTTTTATTCTTAAACGTCGCGTAATTGTGTGTCCAGCCATTTTCAAGGTCATAATCTATAGACCCCGTATTACTCCCGCCTGTATAACCTATTTTAATTTTTGAAGTAGTATGTGAAAAAGTTTTATCATTAACATAATCGCCCATATTAATATAAGCGCTAGGCTTTATAGTAACTGTTTTGCTTGCGCCTGCATTATCCCCATTTATGCTAAATGTAACTGGCTCTTTGCAGTTATTTTCTAATATTAGTTGTGATCTAGCATCAGCGAAAGCATTTAATGTTAATGATGATATCAGAAGTGTTATAAGTTTTAGCTTCATTATTTTGTCTCCAAAATTAAATTTGAATAATATACTTTGAACAGAAAGACTCATTCATATACTTATTGATGTGCGCTACTCAGGAAAAATGTTTATAAGCACCATTTAAGCTCTGTTAAGTCATTAGTGTTATTAAATTACTATCGCTCAAAGGTTTCCATATTTGGTAACATTTTTATTTTACTTGACTGCTTATTATTTATGTCATAGCCTGAATATGGTTGATTAACTGTTGTATCAATTTCACAAGTAATCCCATCGGTTTTATCAGCTTTTATCGAGCCTACTTTGCAGTTATACAAAGAGCTTTTAGATGTCTTGAAATAGGTTTTCCATTTACCAGAAGATTGATTTGGATTTACGTGTCCATTTAAAAGTCCATCATTACAATACATTGACGCTTTACCATCGGCAAAATAATATATTGCAGAACAACCTGGTATTTTTTCAGGTAAACCAGATGGATACTCACAACTAAGCTCTTGAGTTTTTTCATTATATATTAAATTACTTTGTGGCATGCAGGTTTGAAAATAAAATTCCTCTCCGTTTGGTTTTATTACAACCATCTGATGTTCGCTAAACCACTTCTCTCCTTTGTTAAGTGATTTAAAATTAAAACCTTTTGATTTTGCTTGATCTTCGGTCAAGTAATAACCTTCTGGCATGCTTGTAAGGTGTACAAAAGGCATCTCCATTTCTAACATTTGTTCTTCCGAATTAAAACTGTCTTTAAAGGCTTGAATTGTTATGTGATTATGAGATGAACCATTACCATCAAAATTATATTTATAGTGATTAGACGTTCTAAATACTAAATCATAATATGAGGCATGCATCTTATAAAAGCCAGTATCCGCATTTGAATTAATTTGCCAGTAATTATTTGTATGCATATGGTGTTGTGAAATATCTATCAGACCTAAAAAGGGATAGCCAGCTAATGACATTTTACCCCAAATTGCAAAATTCGTTTCTCCAGATTCACCGCCAAATACTTGAAAATTATTCTGTGCACTTAAGGTATCTTTGTAACCGCTACGGCTACTGACAGTAACTTGAAACTTATTTTCTTGAAACTGTGATATTTTTTCAACTTTCTCCTTAGTTTTTATATCTGTTAAGCCTTGAATATTATAAAAGCGCTTCCAAGTTGGCAGTCTCTTTTTTTCGTTTGAATCACTGATTAATCCAACCCCATCAACTGTTAAATCATTTTTAGATGATGCGTAAGTAGTGTTATTAAATGCAGTTAACATAGTAACTATAGTTAATAGGTTCGTGTATTTATTTAATTTAAACATTTTGATTCCTTGAAAGTTATCTTACTAAATATTTTGTAAAAATTTCGGTCCACTATCATTAAGATTGCAATATATTTCAGCAACATGATCATTATCTGGGTGTTTACATATACTATCCGGTTGCAATAAATAAGGGTAAGCCGTACCTTTAAATTTACTATCTTCAATTAGCATTGAATAAACTGAGCCATCAAAATGCAGCTGTGAGCCATATTTGTCATTACCAACTTGCCCAAAAGAAAATCTTAGTTCACTCGGACTATCGCTATCATCGTACCTAAAATTTAAATTAGTAATTGGGTGATTAACGTTATATCTCCAAGGATTATGAGAAGATTTGTAATACTGATGTGAAATTCCTCTACTAGACAATCTATCTGAACTGGTATTTGAGCTAATTGATGTTGCTAATTGAATTGTCTTTATTTCACCTTTTAAACCAGGATCTTCTGTGCTAAACAAGTTAATACCATTCTCTGAACCTGATGAAATAAAAGCTGCTGTCTTTCCATTCTTTGCAACTAATGTTTCAGAGCTTGATTTAAGTTTTTCTCTTAGTTTATTCGCCTCAGAATTTACAGGATCATTTATTTCAAAGTTATCGTCTAAAACTAATTGTTCCATTTTTTTACCATTTGCATCATAAGAAGAAGAGACTACCTTACCTGTATTTAGCACAAGAAATATTCTGTGTTCCCATACAAACATATTAACAGGGTATCCAACTTGACCATCCAAAATAAATTCAGAGTGATTTTCGAGATAATATCCACCATATCCGTCAACTGTTAGTGTTTGATTTCCATATGAGTTATATGTTTGTTTATAATGAACATATATTAAGTCTTTACCAGAACCATATATAAGTAAATTTTGATCAGGGATAGTGTAAATATAATTTACTGCTGTATTACAAGCATCTTTTATACTGCAGCTTGTTCCATTAAAATCAGCACTTCCATAAATTGCACCTAACTTCATATCATCGAGAATAGCATCAGGCTGAACATCTTTAGTGAAATCTGTACCTGGATGGAGTAAATAAGCTTTTCCTGTCTCATAGCCTAAGTAGACCCCCATTTTTTCTTCATCACGAGTAACTGTAGGAAACATATTAGCTACCTTTGTGGGCATTTCAATTTTATGTATATCACTATCAGACTGTTTTCTGGTATCAAATTTAATTTTTTTTGTTACCTTTGTTTGATTGAATAGGCTGCCAATTAAAGGCAATATACCTACGCTTGGTAAAGGCATAGGAACTCCACCAATAGTCTGAATGCCTACACTGAAGTCAAAGTTATCAGTTGATTTAGATTCACCTTCTTTTCTAATGACCAAATACCTATTAACTTTATCATTTCCAGCTTTTTCATAGATGACATTCATATCAGTCACACCATAGGAATTCTCAGTATTACCAATAAGATTAGCAGTAAAGTTATGATTTTTATCTGAACTTACCATTAAGCTCGTGACCATGCCGCCTTCTGCTACAGTGGTTTTTTTTAAGCTAAATGTAGTGCTTTTTGGATTTGCCAAGTCAATTCCAGGCCCAGCCTTATAAGACACAACTGTGTCTCTTCCAAACCCTACTATTAGATTTATCTTATTGTATTCTGGGTTTCCCTCACTATCCTGAGCACTCATTGTTTTTATAGACTTAATCGAATAATGGTCTCCCATTGCTCTATTTAACATTGACTCTGCAGTTATATATCGAATATTATCTTCAGGAATCTGGCAGTATTCTTTTGTACTTTCATCAGTTAAATTACATTTTTGTGCGTCAACCACTAATGGTTGATGATATAAAGAACTTTCAGGATTAGTATCCGTTTTATACGCTAATAATGAACCATCAGTATACCCAATTGCCAGCCAACTCTCAGTTTTATAATCATCCTCGACAGCACAATTAGCATTAGCCTGAATTTTATACTTATTTAGTTGCGCTAATTTATTGTCAAGTGACGTTTGTTTTTTGTTAATTTCGTCCTCTTTTTGAGTTATTTTTGATTGTAAATCTTCATATTCATCACTATTTTCTTCAAGATCAGACAAATTGTTTTTATATCCAGATAAAGTGGTGTTATATTCTTCAATATCTTGATTTATAACAAGTATTTCTTTTTCTCTTTCATAAGTATCCTTTATTGAAATATTACAGCTCTTTGCGTCTTTGAATGGGTTTGATAAATTTCCAAGGAAAAATGGTAATCTAACAGATTCCACTCCACTACCGTAATAGCGTTTTGATTCTCCTTGAAAAGTTAGTAATTTATTTAGTTTGTTATTTAGGTATCTTACACCTAAATCCTTGCCAATATTGCCTACTTTCTCACCAATATATTTTTTAGCCCATTCGTCTCCATTTTTTAATCTTTCTTTTTCTTTCTCTTCATCTATCTTATTAGCTAAAATATTATCGCAACCATTCCCTGTCCAATTTATAAAGCTATTAGTTGTTTCTTCATTTAAACATATATCTTTTTTAGCCTTCTTGAATGCATCTTGGTATTCTTGTTCTTTAATAAGTTCTTTTGGAGATTTATTCCAATCTAATTTACTTGCTGTACTTGTTTGACTATTTAATACTGCAGATACCATTCTGTTGTGTTCTGGATCGATATAACTATTTAGTTCAGGATTTTGTTTTAAATTTACTGTTCCTAACAAAAATTTTTCTGCATCCGATGCTATTACTGCACTCGTTTGAAATAATCCTATACTTATAATTAAAGGTAATTTTTTTAGTAGATTCGCCTTTCTCATATTTTCTCCATTTCTTTGTTAAAACTTGATATAGATTTTGAGTGCATGATATATTCATCACTTGTTTTACATAAGTTGGTAAAATGTCTAAGTAGTGGGAAATAATCCCAAACTATGAGAATCAATCTAAAAGATTTACAACTATAGAGACAATAAGGTTTTACCAAGATAAGACTTCAATAATGGACATCACTTGTTTGAATTTTGATATTTATTGATACCTGATTACCCATAAAGAACAGCCATTTTTTATCATGTATCTAAATAGCGCAATTGAAACTAGGTCGTCACACCTTGCTTGACAAGGGGTCCAGGCTACCCATAATTTTAATTTCAGGATTTGTCTCAATTATTTCAGGCCTAAGTTGCCTAGATTCTGAATCAAGTTCAGAATTGCTTGAATTACAAGAAATTATAATTATAGCCAATAGGCATAGCTGAGCATTATGGGTAATCAAGTATTGATATGGTCAAAATAAATATCAATTTTAGATAAATCCTAATTTCTAAGTGATGAGGATTTAGATTATAATTAACCCAGATAATGAATGCTTATAATCTGTCAGGTCATTGTAAATGATTATATTATTCAAACATCTGGAAAAGTTTATACTTTCGCATATAGTACTAATTGCTTGAATTTTTTAGATATTCAGAGAATATCAATTAGTATATTCTGAGTCAGCTAATTGTAATTATGTTCTAGAGTCAGAAAGCATTATTGGTTTTATAATTATCTCCAACCCAGTTTATATCTCAGCTGTTTTCATCTGTTGCTAATATGGCTATATCTAAGCCACATATTGCATAACCTAATAGACAATTCACTCCTGTATTTATAGCCAGCGCCTCATAGTTTTCATTTGTTAAATAAAAGACCTCATCTGAAATTGAATAAAGGTCACCTAATATGTTCTTGGCTAAATACATATTCAGTTGATGCTTAGCAAAATTTTTATTTTTGATGGTTGAAGCAATAATTATATTGAGAATTAAATTAACAGCTTTAAGTATGATTGAGATAATAGGAAATATCCTATTCTTATAAACACTTGGAAGTTTGCTATCAAACAGCCTTACCATAGTAAGCAAAAAATTTGTTGCTGATATATATCCAGCAACCGTTTGACAGTTGTGAACATGATGAATTTCAGGTTCTAGTAATTCTGGAAAGTGATTACCTTTTGTAGTTCCATATGCTGAAATTGCCTCTGAAATCCATACAGCTGAACCGCCAATAACAAAACCAACACCTGGCATGAGTAAAGTCGGAAGCATTATCATCAGCATACTATCTTCACTTTCTCTTAATTCTTCAGACATTTGGCTTGTAACATAAGGCACAAACTTTTCTAAATTAACCTTCCTATCAGCAGCATCTAAAATATCTACAAGAATGCTAGGTGCTTTAATAGACCACTTAAGTAATGAACACCATTTACCGTAATCGCCCTCCAATGCATCAATTGCTTTAAAAGAGGAACTAATGACCGTGAAAGCACCGCAGCTGATACGTAATATCTGTATGAAATTTACCCAACTTGTCTTCTTCCATACATCTTGTGATAGTGATGCTAACTTTCTAGTATTAGTTTCATTGAGAATAGATAATATTGATTTTATATCTACTTCTGGCTGGTTAAGCTTTATCAAAATTTGATTAATAATTGCTTGAGCAAGCATAATTGGATAACCAATAATTAAGTCAAGAATATCTTTAAAATTATCAATTTTAACACCTAAAATATTATCAAACACCCAACTTAATACTTTTGGTAACTTTATCTTTTCAAATGCTTCAAATGTTTGAGACATTCCATTTAATGCTGCTTGAGAAAAATTTTGTACTGCATTTATGACTGGTTCAATAATTTTATCAAAATCAAATCCATTGCTTTTTGTCCTACTGGCAATATCAGATGTTTTAACCTCTGTGCTCGCTGAAAAAGAAGTTAATATATTTTGCGAAAATTCTGTTATCTCGTTTTGTGTTTTAGTGTCTAATACAGATGAAATTTCATTTTTGATTGGAGAAACATCGTCAATAAATTTTAGTTCATCATTTAAATCATTAAGATCTTCGTCACTTGAGTTTTTATTAATTAAATTTTCGACATAATCTGCATTATCACTCTCCTCATTTGTTTCGATTTCAGCTTGAGAAATATTATCAATAGAATCTAGGTTTGATTTATTTTCGGAATCCAATTTCTCTAAGTTTGACATATCAACCTCACTAAGCAATTTATTAATATCATGATCAATATTTAAACCCTGCTGCTTTCTAGTTGAGTTTGAACTAGTATTACTACGAAGCCCTTTTAACATAGATGAAATCGCTGTTGTGATTTCCTTACCAATCAACCTGGCCTCTTCAAAGTCAAAAATATACTTTAAAACTTCAATTATCATGACAGCTATGTCTAACACAGTGTTTACCACACTACCAACAAAAGCTAAGGCACCTTGAGCAACTTTAGCTATGTCGGAAATAACAGGAATACCCAAATCGACAACCATTTGTAAAATTTCATCAAGTTTTTCAACAACCCAATTAATCGCTTCTTTCACTTTATTGATTACAGCAATTGCAGCATTACATAGTTTTTTCCAAGCCTTGCTTAACCAGCCCATTTTTAAATTAGACTGATTAACAACAGTACCATTAACAATGGCATATTGATTCGTTTTTAAAGGGTTAACACAAACTAATGGTTGCTCATTTCTATAATTTAGATCCGGAATCATAGCTGAAACTGTTGAGTTATTTTTTGAAGCAACAGTGATCTTGTCTGCAAATTGTTTTAAACCATCATGTATCTGACTTTGAGCCCCTTGATTTTGATAATCGCTTTCAAGGTTATTGAATACGGTATTTAAGACAGTACCCTCTTTACCATTTTTATTTTTAGATAAATCTTGATTTACATCTCTTTCAAAACGGTTGTGCAATTTATAAGCAAGATTAATTTGCCTGAATGAATAAATCTCCTCTACAGATGGGTCTAATGCAAGTTTAGCACCATTAACACGAGAGAAATCACTTGCCTTAACAATACGATAGCTTAATAAAATACCAGCAAATGCATCCATTAAGCCGGGCTTAACCTGAAGTAATGCACGGCCAAGACTATTCGGTTTAATAAAAATAGAATTTTGTGGGCCAGATACATAAAACCCTTCACCTTTATTAGGCCCAGTAGTGAAATTTTCAACATATGTCGGCTGACCTAACCTAATCTCAAAAAACTCATCTTCACTCAAAGAGACAGGCTTGTTATAAATATTTTCGCCTTGCAACACCAAGTCAAACACTTGAGCTTTTTCGATATTCCCTTCCTCAATATGTGACCGATCAGTTGCCACACTTCCGAGAAGTTTTAACTTACTCCAGGAGTCATCTAAGTAGTTTTGTGAATAAAAATAATATGAACATTTCTGATCTTCTTTCTTCTGATCATTCGTATTATCATTTTCAAGGCAGATAAATTCAATATCATTGACACAATTTGTCCAAGGTAAAACTCTTTGGATACTATTAGCAGCTATTAGCACTTCAGTATCAAATAGTGGCATATCATTTTCATCAAAAACAGGGTCATATATACCTTCTTCAATATGGTTTACAAGCTGCTTAAAGATATATATAGAACCATCTTGAATATGAACAATTCTTCTAATGGCTTTATTGTCTGAAACTACAAATTTTGAAGAGACAATATTATTTACTGCAATATTTATTTTTTTATTTGTAAACATATCTTGAACATTTTCTGAAGATCTCTGTGACTTACAGCTCCAAGTATAAGAAGTACCTCGAGAGTCTTGAGCAGATATTCTTCTTTCTAGCCAAGTAGTTGCGCAACATTCACCTTTGGATAAATCAGAATGAATAATTCTAACTTTATCAAATCGGCTATCAAATAATGCACCAAGGTTAGATGTATTTTTATTTGTTTTTGATAGATTATTAAACTCAGGGAATAGTGCAGTTCTTATTTCAGGCCCAATTTTCGCGTGAATGTCCATGAGTGTTGAATCAAAACAGGTACCCGGAAGCGAACAGTGACGAGCGTCAAATTTATAAAATATTTGGTTTTCGTATTTATAGCCTGATGAGTATCTAGTCACATCGTAGCTAATAGTGACATTTGAGCTATATATAAAATCCATTTCTTTAGGAACAACAGCCCCATAATATGTTGCAAGCCCGTCAACTTTACTCTGTCCTCTTGGTGCAAAAGAATCAAGAACAAATGCAAAAGTTAATGCAACTCCATTGTTGGACTGTGCATTAAATATTGGCCTAAATGTTTGGCGCAAACCCTTCTCATTAAACATGTCACCAAAAGACTTACTATCACATAAATGGGCAAAAACTTTATCATCCAGTTTTTTCATTGTAGGCAGCTTAGCAAATAGACTTTTACCAGCACTAATTTTATCAGCTAGAATTTCTTCTGCCGCTTTATATGCATTTGCTCTACTTGTTTGTTCAATATTAAAAAATTGGATGTAAGGCTCGTCTTGATCAGATTTTAATGTGATAGCGAAGCAAATATTTAGCCATAAATTTAATTTAATTGTCCCGTAAAAGCATCTAAAACCGTTTGCATCAACATAAGTACCAATATCCTCAACAGTACATTTAACCGTATTGTTAGCATCCCTTTTTGAAGTTCCCGCAAGTAATGGAGATAAATTACTATGCATTAAATGCTGGCTATTAAGCTCGTCATATAAAAGCTCTAATGGATAGACTCTATTCCAACTTTCACCCATGGTGTCTTCTATTGATTTAGTGAAATCTTTAATATCCGCTCTTTTTGACATTTTTAAATTTTGATTATTTTCCGGTATATGTGCTTTATGAACCGTATTTTGCGTATATAAAACAAGTTGCTTTTGTGCTGACTCTAGATCAAATTTGCCTGTATGCTCTACCCATTTTGATGGTGACCCATCCCAGGTACCTTCCGTGGACATCCTTGCTGCCAATATCATCTTTTGATTGCGTACATAACCATCACTGATAATATTATGTTCTTCACCATTTACAGCAATAATCTTGTTGAATTCGAATGCTTCATGGTTATCTTGATTATATTCAAGGTTTAATATCCTATCACACAATGGCGCTGTGCCTGTGGTTGAATACTCGTATATTTGTATAGCTTTACCGTTATTTTCTTTGCTATCTATCAAACGTGCTAACTCAGGATGACCATACGTTTTAACACTATGCTCACCTTGGTGACTATTAAATTCTTCTTCAGCAGAAACGAAAGTGTTTAGGCTTTCTAAAGTATCTTCAAGATTACTAGCACTTGTATGCTCAATATGTTTATGTTTAAGTGCACCGTCAACCAGTTCGCTTTTTACATTTATCCTAGCTACTTTAGTTATCATCTCTTTCATATCATTAGTCAGAATTGGCATGTCTTGACTTGGCAAAGAAAGCTCTGGATTACTCGAAGCCCAGGCTGATGGAACCATACCTTGACCTACTAATGCAGTGA